>JARKOR010000177.1 GCA_029975625.1 Nanosynbacter sp.
GATTCAGCCACCCTGTCCGTACATCGGCCGTTTTGAACCACTCGGCCGTCTTCGGGCGAAATTGCGACGTATAAATCGGTGCATCAGGATACATCTCATGCACCGCTAGAATAACCCGTTCTCCTCCACCCACATCAGTCAACCAATCACACACCAGCGCAACTTTTTGCTTACTCATAACCGTCCTCCAGCGACAAAACATACGCCCGCCCAGATGACGTTGTTTTATATTGTTGATTCTTACTATTTGGCTTGTCTGGGACTGTTAGCGCTAGATAACCCCTTGTAATTAATGGTCTCATAAAGCGATTATAGTTACTCTGGTTATTGTAAAGGTCAAGATGAGCCAGCACTTCTCTTCGCTTCTTCGGTCTCCCGCAATAGCGTAGAATCTTTTGTTCAACTTGTGCTCCAACTTGTACCTCATAAGCACCTTCACCCCTGTTAACTTGTGCTCCAACTTGTGCTCCAACTTGTGCCTCATCGCGCCAATCAGGATGAATCGGTAGCTCTACGAGAAAATAACTCAACTCATCATCGGTGTCAAATATCGGATCAGGGGATCCGTTTAGCTTCATGGCTCGTTTTATTTTTAAGATTCCCGTTCCTTTACCTTCCGTCAACCTCAGCTCTTTTAGGAAGTCTCCCACGCGACGGTTTCGATATTTCCGAGCAACGATCCTACCTGCACGCAATTTTTCTTTGTTAAGCGGAGGGAGTGGCCCCGGATAGCTAATTATTTCAATTCTATCTGGCCAAACACGCACCTCAATCGGACTATCATCTTCATAGCTCCGGTGGTATACCGTATTAGCCAACGCCTCTTCAATTGCCCCAAACGGATAATTAAATACTCGGCTCGCACTCGCCTCTCCTGGTATCTTTCTGACGCGTTCAGCAATAATAGTATTCTTGATATACACCAGGGCATCCTGCAATTGTTGCTGAATAGGCCCGGAAAACGTCTTTTCCTTAAAATCATCACCGACATCATCCCTGTAGTGCACGAGATCAATTTGCGCACAAGGAAAAAATTGCGTTGGATTTTCATTAAACATCAGTAGCCCGATATTTTTAGACTTAAAAAATTCATCAGGACCCGCAGCAATATTCATCCGACGACACAAATCGGCAAACGGCATTGAACTTGACTGAGATAGCAAATCGCTGCCGATTGACGCAAGATGCGCCTGTATAAGAGGGAGGCGCAAATCAGTAATCTCGCTCGTTTGACGTATCCTGTCGTCATAGGGCACATGCGCAGAAGTATTGATAAGATCTCGCTCTTGCTGATGATTTGCCTTTTTCGTTATCGAGCCATGACGGACAAAGTATGCGTGATTTTTCGGGCTCGAGAGACTTGTCGGTGCTTTGTATGGCCTCACGTCGCCCGCCGGCACCCAGATAATCAAGATATTCTTACCGCCAATCTCAGCTACCTCAGTAATCGGATAATAGTTCGGCAGTATTTGATTACACAGACTAACAAGCTCTTTCTGTATCTTATCGAGCTGAGTGCTCTTAAGACCAACCGGCGGCAAAACAGGTATGCCATCTTTCTC
>JARKOR010000017.1 GCA_029975625.1 Nanosynbacter sp.
GAGGCTGTATAGCGAACCGTGTAAATGGCAATAATCTCCAAATAAAGAAGGAGATGTTGACATGAGCGAGCGAGAGAAGGAACTGGTGGGATTACTGGCGGAAGAGTGCAAAGACATGAGGGATGTGCAGGCACTGCTGAAGTCGCTGTTTCAGGGAACGATCCAGGCGATGCTGGAAGGGGAGATGGACGAGCACCTGGGGTACGAAAAGCACAGCAACCAGGGCGATCGAAGTGGAAACAGCCGAAACGGGTACGGGAAAAAGACGGTGAAATCGGAATACGGGGAACTGGAGATCAGCGTACCGCGGGATCGGAACGGGAGCTTTGAACCGCAGGTAATCGAGAAGCGGCAAACAAAGACGGAGGATCTGGAGAGCCGCGTGATCGGGATGTACGCGAAGGGGATGAGCAATCGGGACATCGAAGATCATCTGCGGGACATCTATGGAGTGGAGGCATCCGCGAGTCTGATCAGCCGGATCACGGACAAGGTCATGCCACAGGTAGCGGAATGGCAGGCCAGAGGGCTGGACGCGGTGTACCCGATCGTGTTCCTGGATGGGATCGTGTTCAAGGTAAGGAAGGATGGGCGGGTGATCAACAAATGTGTATACTCAGTGCTGGGGATCAACCTGGAGGGGAAGAAAGAGATCCTGGGGATCTGGATGTCGGAAAACGAGAGTGCGAGTTTCTGGACGACGGTATGCAATGAGCTGAAAAACCGCGGGGTAAAGGACATTCTGATTGCCTGCCGGGACAATCTGAGCGGGTTTTCGGAGGCGATCTCGACGGTGTTTCCCCGGACGGAACAGCAGCTGTGCGTGATTCACCAGATCAGAAACTCTACAAAGTTTGTGCCATACAAAGACCTCAAAGCCGTGATGGCGGACTTAAAGAAGGTATATGGCGCGCCGACGCTGGAGGACGCGGAATACCAGCTTGAGCATTTTCGGGAGGTTTGGGGAACGAAATACCCGCAAATCCTCAAGTCCTGGGACGCGAACTGGGCGGAGCTGTCTACGTACTTCAAATACCCCCAGGAGGTCCGCAGGCTGATCTACACGACCAACGCAGTGGAGGGATTCCACCGGATGCTTCGCAAGTTCACCAAGACCAAGTCCGTCTATCCGACCGACGATTCGATCCGCAAATCGATCTATCTGTCGATCCAAGAGATTACCAAAAAATGGACGATGCCGGTGCGCGATTGGGGTGTTATAATGGGACAGCTGATGATGTTCTTCCCCGACCGTCTGGACATCCGCCAGATTGGGTAATGCGGGGCGCTGCCCCGCCGCCCCGGAGTTTTCCGCTTTGGTTTTCCGGGGCGGCAAGAAGGCGACGAGTTCCCCCTCGCCGCCCCGCCAAACCTCGTGCGACGCTCGGGTCGTTCTCCAACGTGGCCCTATCCTGCGCACGAGTAAAAGCGGTTTTAGTATGATCTTGGCCCCATGAGATTATCCATTTACACACTCGCGGGGACACTCCC
>JARKOR010000178.1 GCA_029975625.1 Nanosynbacter sp.
TCATCATTGTCGCAATCCTCGAGCGGTCGTGGATAATGCTAGGTGTGGAGGCGCTACTGGGTGGCATGGCGGTGATTGTGTTCGCTCAATATTATCGTATGACACTTCGAAGCCGCTGGCCTTTGGCGCTCTTTTTATCGCCCTACATAGTATGGCAAGAACTATATTTGTTACTTTCAAGCGTAGTTGGCTACAAGCGAGGCACGATTACCTGGAAAGGGCGCGTCGTCAAGCGCCCAACTCGCAAGCGCACACTGCTATAATGTGTCTGTCGCTGGTAAGATTATACGAAATGTCGAGCCATGGTTTAATCGGCTTTCGACGTCTATTTCACTCCCGAGCTTTCGAGCGAGCTTCAGTGAAATATAAAGTCCCAAACCCGTTCCGTTCGTTTCACGCGTCCGGTAATCCTCTGCTCGATAAAAACGATTGAAAATCTTTTCCCTGTCAGCTTTACCAATGCCGATTCCCGTATCGATAACTTCGAAGACTATATTCTTCCCTTGCCGCCTCATCCTAAGAGTAACCGAACCTTCGGGTGTGTATTTAATAGCATTGGTAATGAAATTTTGTAGAAGTTCTTGGAGGTAAAGCCTCGAAACGTTGACTTTGCCCGGCTTACCGACAACATCGAGATTCAGTCTCAAACCCTTTTCGGCGGCCTGTGGGGTGTATTCCTCATGGAGTTGATTTCCCAGTTCTGTCACGTCAATTACTTCCGCTTCGTCCGTTACTCCTCGTTCGGCTCGTGACAATGTGCTTAGGTCGTTGACAATTTTGGAAAGAAAGACGACTTGCTTCCGCGCCTCTTCAATTGCTTCTCGAGCTTTTTCTTCTAGCCCGCGTTCAGCTAAAAGTTGAGCGTTACTGAGCGACCCTTCGGCAATGGTAACCGGCGTTCGAAGCTCATGGCTCACTACGCTAATGAACTCATCCTGTTCCTCGCTTAAGCTCTTCATTCGTGTAATGTCTTTGAGAACTAGGACGTAGCTGTTGGGTTTTCCGTTATGGTCATCACCCTGAACCGGAGCGAAGGTTGCCTCAAGATGCAATTGGTCTCCTTCTGGGAGTAGCATGATAATATCGTCGCGTTGACGAATCGTCGTGCTTTTTGCTAGCTCTTGGAGGACGTTAAATGGTTTCTTATTTTCCGTTTCAAGGTTCATTAGGTC
>JARKOR010000251.1 GCA_029975625.1 Nanosynbacter sp.
GGCAGCCTGATCTCTTTTCTTGGGCTTGTTGCCGGCGATAATCTGGATTGGAGCAAGGTACAGGCGGAACATCCAGAGTACACCAGCCCGGATCAATTCTGGGGAGCGGTTCTCAATGGTCAGCAAGATGTGTGGACCTACTTCTCCGGGTGGGGATTCATCACAACCCTGCTTCAAATGACTTGGAATGATGGCGCTCTTCGCTCGTTGTATTTGTTGTATTTGAATGGTTCACAAAACTGTGCAGCCATTCCAGGGGGGTGCTCGGGAATTGTCACCCCACCTCCTCCCCCAAGGGAGTGTCCTGATCCAACGGTTTCCATGCAACAACCTGTCCTCATCATTCAAAAAACTGCGCCGAACAATCCCCTGGTTGTGGGACAAGATACCGAAAATCGCCGCGGTGCAGATATCCAGGTCAGGGTGACAGTTCCTCCAGTGATTTTCACTTGGTATGAACCGATTTATGAAGAAAGAGATGTTTGCCGCTCTGCCAATTCCGGAGAAACCGCCAATTGTAATACCGGAGCTGGATCAGCTATCAATGATGGTGTCTCAGATACAGAAATGGTATTCAAGGAATGCCGGACACATGTAGAACATTTACCGGATGGGGTAGCTTCGTTGCAAGCTACCGCAGCATTGGATGCCGCCAGCCAGGATTGGATCACAGGCAGATTAGGTCAAACCCATTATGAAGCCTTCGTCCACCAGGCAAATTTCACCCTGATTCCCGGAATTGGTTCATGGACAGGTGGATGTGATGGCGGCGGCACCTGTACTGCTACTGGCCAGGCACTCCGTGTTCCATTTGCAGATCCAGGGACCTTCAATTTGCGAATGGATGTAGTGACCACGGGCACTCACTTCCGCGGAGTTCCAATCACCCAGCCGAGGCGAGTAGGGATTGATGGAACGATGCAAGTATATGTGGCTCTTCCGGCATTGGTGCCATAAAAGGTCAAAATGCAGATTTTATCGATTGCGATCGGTGTGTTGCTGACAGTCGTCCTGGGTTTCATGGCCGTCATCTATTTACTACTGGTGATTGGGTTGTGGTGTCCACGAAACGATTATGACAAGTAAGGAGGCATTAGTTCATGACAGATTATTTTGTCGTCTTTGGAGATTTTCTCGCCGCTCTGCCTACTTACCTGTTGAACGGTGTTCTCGCAACCGTTTACTGGCTTGGCGAATCTGGAGCTGCTCTGGTAAGTATTCTTTGCGCAGGGTTGATCATCCGTTTTGTGGATCAACGTGTGCAATCCAGAGCAGCTTTCCGACCTGGACGAAGTGGGCGGGAAGCAACTACTCCGGATATATACACAGCTCAAATCACGACGGCGATAATTCTGGTGCTGTGGGTAATTAGCCAATGGGGGATGGGAGCACCGGTCCCCTGGCTGGGTGCAGCGATGTGGATCGCTGGCACAATCATCCTCTTACTGGTGCACATGCAGGGACATACCCTTTTGTGGAATATGAAATCGGGAATTGCGATTTATTCCCTGGCCGTCATCGGAAGCCGGCTCTACCTGGCATACACCGCTCAATTATCAGCAGATCAATGGGCTGCACTAATTGGGACATCTGAAAGCGCATCAGCTGTGATTGCGAATACACGCGGAAATGTAACCACGATTATTCTTTGGGCTTTGTGGTTGGTGATCCCGTTAGGCTATTTTGCCATGTTGCTGCAG
>JARKOR010000259.1 GCA_029975625.1 Nanosynbacter sp.
CCCGAAAAGACCGTCGAAGATGAGAGTCCGGCCGGCATGCAGTTTAAGAGCGGAGAATTACTCGCGACGAAAGCGCAATTAATTCGTCATTTTAAGCAGGCGGGGCTACCTTTGCCAATCATTACGAAAGGTTGGTTTTTCGAGATCTCACCTAGCAGAGTGCCTGAGACTATTTGTTTTGCGTATCTTGATGGTGATTATTATCATTCTATTTTAGATCCGTTAGCACTCATATGGGACAGGTTAGCGCCAGGCGCGATTATTGTTGTCGACGACTATGCCAACGAGGCATTGCCTGGCGCGGCGAAGGCGGTTGACCAATGGCTCGCGTCTCATCCGGTCAAGCTTCGTGTTGAGCACTCATTGGCGATTATTTCCCTCTAATGTATGGCTCGAATCCTAATATCCACCTGACAATTTTGTGCTATACTTACAAGTACGAGTCACGAGGGAAATTAGCTCAGCTGGCTAGAGCGCACGATTCACATTCGTGAGGTCACAGGTTCAAGCCCTGTATTTCCCACCATATATTGACTCTTTATGTAAATTGTGATACAATAGAGAGAGGAGCCTGTTTAGACCAGGCATATTTTTATGACAAAACCAGAATTTATACGAAATATTGCAATTATTGCGCATGTTGACCACGGCAAGACAACGATGGTGGACGGGCTTTTAAAGCAGTCAAAAACATTCCGAGATAACCAGGCAGAGATGGCTCAGGAGCTCATCATGGACTCGGGCGACCAGGAACATGAGCGCGGTATTACAATCACGGCAAAGCAAACGTCAATTTACTACGGTGACTACAAAATCAATATCATCGATACCCCAGGGCACGCTGATTTTTCCGGCGAAGTTGAGCGAACGCTACAGATGGCCGACGGTGTACTATTGATTGTGGACGCACAGGAAGGACCAATGCCTCAAACGAAATTTGTCCTGTCAAAGGCGCTTGAACTTGGACTCAAACCCGTGGTTGTCATCAATAAAATCGATAAGCCCGCACGGCGTATTGACGAAGTCGAGGACGAGCTGGCAGATTTATTCTTAGAGCTTGCAACGGATGAGTCGCAACTTCGTTATCCAATCTATTACGCGATAGGCCGAGAAGGCAAAGCTTGGACAAAGCTCCCCGAGGACGCGTCTGCCGAAGCTAACCTATCGCCCATTTTCGACGCTATCATTAACGAAATCCCCGCCCCGACCGTTTTGAGCGAAGGTGGGTTTCAGATGCTTGTTACAAGCCTGCAATATGACACTTTCCAAGGAAAATATGCCATCGGGCGTATTACCCGCGGCATGGTCAAACGTGGACTTGCGGTAAGCCTGCTCAAAAACGGTGAAGTTGCTAGTTCGGCGCGAATAGAGAAGGTCTTTGGGTATCGAGGACTGAATCGGGAAGAAATCACCGAGGCAAGTGCGGGTGATATTGTCGCGCTTGTCGGCGTTCAGGATGCGCACATCGGCGATACTATTGCCGACAAAGACGCTCCCGACGCCTTGCCGACCATTGCCATTGAAGCGCCGACTCTTAGCATGTATCTTGGCCCAAACACGAGTCCGATGAAGGGCAAAGAGGGCGAATTTACGACTTCTCGGCAGATTGGCGATCGATTGAAACGCGAGCTTGAAACGAATGTGGCCCTGAGAGTAGAGGAAAATGGGATTGGATTTACAGTCTCTGGACGCGGCGAACTACACTTAAGCGTGCTCATCGAGACAATGCGCCGCGAAGGCTTTGAGTTTGAGGTTGGACGACCGCAAGTTGTGACAATTACCGAAGATGGCGTCGAAAAAGAACCAGTCGAGGAATTACTCGTCGAGGTCGGCCCCGAATTCGTTGGCGTCATTAGCCAGGAGCTTGGCGCACGCCGAGCGGAAATGCTCGGTCAAGAGACGACATCGGCCGGCGCAACACGTCTCACATACGTACTGCCAACCAGGGCGCTTATTGGTCTGCGTAATATCCTTTTGACCGCTACCAAGGGTACGGTTATCATGAACAGCCTGCCTCATGGCTACCAGCCTTTAAGCGGCAAAATGCCGAAAACGCGAAACGGCGTGCTTATCGCTTTTGAGGCGGGAACCACTACCCCCTACGCCCTTCAGGCCGCCGAAGCTCGGGGCGAGTTATTGGTCGGACCAGGCGTCGAGGTATATGGCGGAATGATCGTCGGTATTTATAACCGTCAAGAAGACCTAGAGTTGAACGTGTGCAAGGCTAAACACCTCACCAATATGCGCTCAAAAAGTTCCGATGGCGCCGTACAGCTCACGCCGTATACGCAGTTCAGCCTTGAACAATGTATCGATTTCATCGAAGACGACGAATTGCTCGAGGTAACCCCAAAAAACCTACGGCTACGCAAACGCTATCTTGATGCAAATGAACGCAAACGTGCTGCTAAAATATAGCAGTAGATGATACACTATATATTATGGCAGCTAAGCATAAGACTATTCGTTCGCGTACGCTAAAATCGGCCCTAGTCAAGGCGGCCGGTCCGTTTATGCGCGCGCATCCCAGTCCCGACCGAACGTTTGGACAATTGTTTATCGATGTCCAAGAACAGCGTATTTACGAGGATGGTAAAACATTTGTCGATGTGGTGCCTCGGCAGAAAGTCAAGCAAATTCAACAAGAATACCGAATTAATCGACAAAATCCTGATTTTAATTTGCAAGAATTTGTCCAGAAGAACTTTTATGTGGTCGAGCATGTCAAAAATGATTACGTTCCTGACCCGTCGCGAACTATGCGCGAGCATATCAGAGCATTGTGGCCCGTACTTGAGCGGAGCGCCCTGAGGCAACACGGTTCGCTGATTGGCTTACCTTACCCCTATATTGTGCCGGGCGGACGCTTTAGCGAGCAGTTTTATTGGGATAGCTATTTTATCATGTTGGGGTTAGCCGCGGATGGGCATTGGAACACTATTGACGGCATGATGAAAAATTATGCGCACATGATTCGTAAATTCAACTTCATTCCGACCGCAAATCGCACCTATTTCCTCAGCCGGTCACAACCGCCATTTTTGTCGCATATGGTAGAGCTCCTCGAGAAGCATAAAGGCAAGCTCGCGCTACTTGAATACCTTCCCTACTTACTCCAAGAACATACTTTTTGGATGACGGGCAAGCTTCAGCTCATGCGAGGCGAACTGCCTGAATATCGTCGAGTTGTACGCATGCCAAACGGCGCCTTGCTCAACCGATATTATGACAACGATATGACTCCGCGGCCGGAGTCGCACAATGAAGACGTGTTAACAGCTCAGGAAATGACTAAACCCGAGCAGCTATATCTTGATCTGCGTGCGGCAGCGGAGAGCGGTTGGGATTTCAGCTCCCGATGGTTTGGCAATCCTTCCGACCTGCGAACAATTCAGACAACCGATATTATTCCGGTCGACCTAAATTGCCTGCTGTATCATCTGGAAGTAACGATTGCGAGAGGTTATCGGCTACTCAAAAACACGCCGACCCGCCGACGCTTTGAGCTATACGCGGAACGAAGAGCACGAGCTATCGCCGAGTATTGCTGGGACGACCAGGAGCAATTTTTTGTCGACTACCATATTAGACGCGACGCGCCAACAGGAGTGTTGTCGTTGGCAGCCGTGTTTCCGCTTTATGCCAAGGTTGCCACGAGAGGGCAAGCAGAGCTTGTCGCAATGCGCTTGAAACGTGATTTCCTCAAACGAGGCGGCCTCGTAACGACGCTACACAAAAACGGACAACAGTGGGATAGTCCCAACGGCTGGGCGCCTCTACAGTGGATAGCCATCAAAGGCTTGCGTAATTATGGCTACGACGAACTTGCGGACGAGATTAAATGGCAATGGCTCGAGGTGAACGAAAAAGTCTATAGAGCAAAAACGAAAATGATTGAAAAATATGACGTCATTAATGAATCGGGTATAGGCGGAGGCGGCGAGTACCCACTTCAGGATGGGTTTGGCTGGACCAACGGCGTTGCGGCTGCGCTTTTAGACGAATAAATCCCCTTCTGCTCAAAGGGGATTTATGTATGTGCTTTCTGCTACCTACTTAATCAACGTTTCCTTGACTCGCTTTGAAGCGAAAAAGTAAAGGATTACAAATCCCTGGAAAATCAAACCGACAATAATAGTCGAGAGCAACGCTGGAACTGTAGCTGCGCCAACACCTGCGGCAAACGCGACGATAGCTTTAATGACGGCATATATAGCGCCGAGCCCAAATGTTCCGACTGCCAACCATTTACCCAGTTGCTTTTCCATGGCAATGAAAACGGTCGAAGCGATTGCTAACGCAGCAATGAACGGCGTGAATACGAGAGCAATGATGTTAGATGCGCTGCTTAAATCTGTCATCGCAGAGAAGAACATGCCAATATAACCAATACCCGCGAGCCCCAAAACAACCGCGAAAAAGAGCAACCAGCCCTTTACGCCCTTTAATGATGGCGCCATAACGACATATTGTACAGGAGCCGCTTGCGGCTGAGCAAAATATTGCTGGCCAACCTCTGTCTGCTGCTGCTCTGGTGTCAGTGGAGCTGGAGCGGCAGGTTGCTGTTCAGTAGCTGGAGCCACTGGCTGTTGTTGCTCTGGCGTTGGCTGCTCCTGGCTGGTCTGTTCAGGATTTTCATTCATTATACATTTCTCCTTCTAAAATTGTTATGTATATGTAGCAGTATATCATACCTGTTTTTTAATTTCATCAGGCAAAAAGCCTTTTTGGGGCTTAAAGTCGGCCTTCCATTCATACCCTTTATTATACCCTAAATCTTTCATGAGCTTCGTCGGCGCATTACGGATATGCAGGGGAACGCGCGAGTCGGGGAACCGTTTTGCGAGCTCCTTCGCTTCATACATCAAATTTGTAACTTCGCGAGATTTCTCGCTGCGCGCAAGCGCCACTGCACAATGATATAGATTATAACCCGCCTCAGGCAAACCAACCCGTTCCACGGCTTGAAAAGTCGCAACCGCCAAACTAAGCGCGCCATTGCCTGCCAAACCAATATCTTCGGAGGCGAATATTACCATGCGCCGCGCAATGAACTTCGGGTCTTCGCCCGCATCAATCATCCGGCTCAAGTAATAGAGGGTGGCGGTCACGTCCGACCCGCGCATACTTTTGATAAATGCGGAAATAACATCATAGTGCATATCGCCCTTTTTGTCGTAACCTGGAACCTTTTTCTGCGCCGCCGCCTTCACGATCTCTGGCGTAACTTTCTCATGAAAACTCAGGGCAAGCTCAAGGTTCCCCAAAGCCACGCGCGCATCCCCGCCCGATAATTCCGCCAGGTAATCAAGAGCTTTTGGCGTAACGCTCTTCGTCCGCTTGAGAAGTTTAAGCGCTCGCTTTAAAATTTGAACAACTTCATCCTTCGCAAGCGGCTCTAGTACGAGAACTCTTGTCCGGCTTAGGAGAGGCGTGATAACCTCAAAACTAGGGTTTTCCGTCGTGGCACCAATGAGGGTAATAAGCCCCGACTCAACATGAGGCAAAAACGCATCTTGCTGAGCCTTGTTGAAACGATGGATTTCATCGACAAATAACACGGTCCGAAGCTGAAGATTCCAATTTTGCCTGGCGTGCTCAATCACCTTTTCGACGTCCTTCTTTCCGCTTGTTACCGCTGAAAGCTCTATAAACTCCGCCTCGACCTCCCGTGCGATAATTCGCGCCAGCGTCGTCTTTCCGGTCCCGGGCGGACCCCATA
>JARKOR010000261.1 GCA_029975625.1 Nanosynbacter sp.
CCGAATTTGTGCCTCATAGCCCCGCGGAATCGCGACCGCAAGTCCCGTCGGAATGAGCCGCCGCTCCATCGGCTGAAGCGTCACCGGCTCATCCAAACACGCATGCACATCCGCCCCAGCCGCACCTGCCGTTTGGTATTGAGGCAATAATGCGTCTCGATGAACCCTTGTTATCTGAATGTTCATATAAAACTAGACCTCTCCCCAATTTTTTCCTACGCTTACATCGACTCGTAGTCGAATAGGCAACTCCGGAGCAATTGCTTCCATCTCAGCCTTGAGAAGCGCGCTCACTTTATCTGTGTTTTCTGGTACGCACTCTACTAAAATCGAGTCGTGTACCTGGAGCACTTGCTCGCCCAGCCCATGCAATTTCTCTTCCAGCCGTATCATTGCCAGCTTCATCAAATCAGCCTCGGTGCCCTGAATTGGCATATTCATCGCTGCGCGTTCAGCTGCCTGCCGGACAATAAAATTACTCGATTTCACATCCGGAGTCGGACGCTTACGTCCAAAGTAAGTCGACACATACCCCTGTTCACGTGCCTGCAATAATGTCGCGTCAAGATAAGCGCGAATTGGTTCGCGAACGGCAAAGTAATGATTAATAAATTGTTTCGCTTCCGAAAAGCTCATATGTGCTGCGGCCGCCAGGCCATGGGGGCTCATGCCATATAGCACCCCAAAATTGATCACTTTTGCGGCACGCCTTTGCGCCTTTGTTACGTCTTCCATTGCTACGCCATACACTTCCGCCGCTGTTTTTGTGTGGATATCAATGTTGCTGTTAAAATCTTCAATTAGCGTTGCGTCACCTGCTAAAACTGCCGCCAAACGAAGCTCGAACTGCGAATAATCCGCATTCACGAATACCTTACCCTTTGACGGAACGAACGCTTGGCGAATCTTGCGACCTAGGGTGGTCCGTACAGGAATGTTCTGTAAATTCGGATTTGTACTGCTCAGGCGTCCGGTGCTCGCTACATCTTGGTTAAATGTTGTATGCAATCGGCTCTGCGCGTCAATTAATTTCGGCAATGCCTCAATATACGTACTCATCAGTTTCGATAGCTCTCGATGCCGCTCAATTAGCTCAATAATTGGATGTTGTCCGCGTAATTTATCCAACTCCTTCTGACCCGTTGAATACTTTGTTTTACCCTTTTTTATGCCCGCCGTTGGTAGTTGTAGTTTTGTGAACAGTACTTGGCTAAGCTGCACTGGACTCGCCGCGTTAAACTCGTACCCGACCAAGTCGTACATTTCCTCCTCAATACTTGCGAGCTCCCCGCGTAGTTCCACGCCCATTTTTTCAAGGAGCGCCGTATCAAGCAACATCCCTCGTCGCTCCATCTGAAACAACGGCCAAATAACCGGAAAATCAAATTCCTTCGCGATCCTTTCTAGTGCCGCGTCTTTTGTAAATGAATCCTTCTGCGCCCGATATACGTGCATAAGCCGCGCCATCTGTCGCTCTGGACTCGCGTCGTCTGAAAAATCACCCGACAACGCCGACAAACTCCGGTCGCGAGCCAACGGATCACGCAAAAATGCCGCTTGCCTAACATCCCATACCTCAGAAAAATGCACCTTGACGCCAGCTCTGTCTAGTGTATGGTACAGTCCCTTCACGTCCTCCGCGATTATCGTCGCATGCTCTAGCGCTCGCCACACGACCTCTGGAATATCCGCTATATTCGCTCGGTACACCACATCTAGCGTAGACGCTATATATAGCGTGTCTGGGTGGTGAGAATCGATATATAAGCATATTTCTGCGTCAAATACGATATCTTTCGGTAAATCCCGCACGCTTGGAAGCTCCAAATCTACGAGTGCGGCTTGAGGTACATTGCTCGCCTGCATGCTTGCGGGTAATTTATGGACTAATGAGTGAAACTCTAAACGACGCAAAATATCCGCAACGGCGGCAAAATCGCAGTCATTTACATCTGCCACCTGCCAATCAAGCGCCACCGGCACATCAGTCCATAGCCGAGCCACCTCTTTCGTCATGTACGCCGAATCACGACCCGCTACCAGCTTTTTGCCCGTCGCCCCGTTAATTTCCTCCACGTGCGCGTACACCCCATCAAGATCATGATATTTTTGCAGGAGCGCTACGGCCGTCTTGCGCCCAACGCCAGGCACACCAGGTAAATTATCGCTGGAGTCGCCCATGAGCGACTTAAGGTCCAAAAATTGCGATGTTTTCAGCCCATATTGC
>JARKOR010000003.1 GCA_029975625.1 Nanosynbacter sp.
TCAATACCGAAGCTTGCGTATACGTCCGCCAAGATAAGATGGTTGCTTGTCCCGCCAGCAATTAGTTTCAGCCCGCCTTTTTGGAGTTCTTCGGCAAGCACGGCGGCGTTCTTTACTATCTGCTGGGCGTATTCTTTAAACTCTGGTCGCAAGGCCTCGCCGAACGCGACAGCCTTGGCGGCGATGGTATGCATATGAGGACCGCCCTGCGTGCCTGGAAAGACCGCGCGGTCAATGAGCGTTGGGAGGTTCGCTAGAGTTTTTTCCGGCTTCTTTAGGGGGTTGCCAACGATGCCTTTGCTCAGAATCATGCCGCCTCGAGGGCCACGGAGCGTTTTGTGCGTGGTGGTGGTTATGACGTGAAAGCCGTAGTCAAAAGGATTTTTCGCGACGCCGCCGGCAATAAGCCCAGCGATATGCGACATATCTGCCATGAGCATTGCTCCCACTTCGTTACCTATTTCGGCAAACTTAGCGTAGTCAAGCTCTCTGGGGTAAGCAGAAAAACCCGCCAGAATTATTTTTGGTTTGTGGGCGATAGCCAGCCTACGAATCTCGTCATAATCAAGCTCGCCCGTTTCGATGTCTTTCATGCCGTACCTAACAAAGTTATATTCACGAGCACTTCGCGTGACTGGCGCACCGTGGGTTAGGTGGCCACCATGTCCTAGGTCCATGGCCAGAATGGTATCTCCCGGCTCGCACCAGGCAAAATATACCGCCTCGTTCGCCTGTGCTCCGGAATGAGGCTGAACATTGGCGTGATCGGCCCCAAACAGCTTTTTTGCCCGTTCAATGGCCAAGAGCTCCACTTGGTCGGTGTTTGTTTGTCCTCCGTAATATCGTCGACCAGGGTAACCCTCGGAATATTTGTTTGTAAATACGCTTCCAAGCGCTTTCAATACATCGTCTGAAACATAGTTTTCACTTGGAATGAGTTCGATTACCTCGTTTTGTCGTTTTTCTTCCGCAGCAATTAATGCCGCAATCTGTGTATCTTGCATGGCCAATTTCCCCCTTAACTATCTTTCTTTATTGTACCACGAGAAAGAATGCTTGTATTATTATATCATCTGTGATATAATGAGCATATGAATAGCGATACATATTTACAAAAAATCGGTAATCTTATTTCTCTGCAACGACAATCTAAAAACATGACGCAAGCACAACTGGCGTCGGCGCTCGGTACGAGCCAGAGCGCTGTGAATCGAATTGAAAGCGGTAAACAGAACCTGAGCCTTGAAATGATGGCGCGAATCTCTGAAGTGCTTAGCCGCAATATTGTGACAATCAATAGCGCCAACAAAATGAATTTCAAAGTACATGGCGGGCATGAGTTATCTGGTGAAATTGATATCAAAACAAGCAAGAACGCCGCGGTTGGGCTGCTATGCGCCAGCTTGCTCAACAAGGGTAAGACGACGTTTCGTAAGGTTGCTCGTATTGAAGAGGTAAACCGTATCATTGAGGTTCTAAACAGCATTGGCGTGAAAACCAAATGGCTTGACGGGAATGACCTGGAGATTACTCCGCCGGCTCGTTTGAAACTCGAAGAAATGAATATTGAGGCTGCTAAAAAAACTCGCACGGTCATTATGTTTCTTGGCCCGTTGTTGCATCAGTATGATGATTTTCGCCTGCCTTTTGCTGGTGGGTGTAACCTTGGTAAGCGTACGGTTGAGCCACATATGACGGGCCTTGCGGCTTTTGGTATGCATGTGGAGGCCGAGACGGATTATTACCACGCGACAGTTAATGAAAAAGTCGGCAAACGCACCATTTTGCTAACTGAACGCGGCGATACTGTCACTGAGAATATTATCATGGCGGCAGCTTTGTCCACGGACGAGACGATAATTCGAAACGCCAGCCCGAACTATATGGTTCAAGATGTTTGTTTCTTTTTGAAGAAGCTTGGCGTGCATATTGAGGGCATCGGCACGACGACGCTCAAAATTACTGGGCGCAAGACAATCAATAAGACGGTTGAGTATTCACCAAGCGAAGATCCGATTGAGGCGATGAGCTTTATAGCGGCGGCCATAGTGACCCATTCGGAGATTACGATTCGACGCGCGCCAATTGAATTTTTGGAGATCGAACTCGCCACTCTTGCTGGCATGGGGTTACAGTTTCAGTTGTCCGAAGAATATTCGGCCGACAACGGGCATACACGTCTGGTTGATATATCACTAAGGCATTCTGAGCTAACAGCCGCAAAGGATAAACTGCATGCGCTGCCATTTCCGGGCATAAATATGGACAATCTGCCATTTCTAGGGTTGATTGCAACGGTGGCCGAGGGGCGTACGCTCGTTCATGACTGGAGTTATGAAAATCGCGCCATCTACTTTACCGAGCTAACAAAGCTTAACGCAAACATTGAGCTTGTCGATCCTCATCGAGTCTATATTACCGGTCCAACAAAATGGAAGCCGGCGGACGTTGTTGCGCCTCCTGCACTACGTCCATCTGTCGTCGTGCTGCTCGCGATGCTTGCGGCGCCTGGAACCTCGATTTTACGCGATGTATACTCAATCAATCGTGGCTACGAAGAGCTCGCCGAGCGATTAAACTCACTCGGCGCAAAA
>JARKOR010000015.1 GCA_029975625.1 Nanosynbacter sp.
AACAGAAAGGTAATACATTGGTATGAAAAAACAACAAAAAGGATTTACGATCATTGAGGTGGTGCTGGTTCTGGCGATTGCCGGCCTTATCTTCCTGATGGTATTTATTGCCTTGCCGGCATTGCAGCGCGGACAGCGAGACAGCCAACGTCGACAAGATGTCAGCCGATTTATGAGTCAGGTTAATAGTTTTTCAACAAATAATCGAGGAGATGTGCCGGCCGAGGATGCGACCAAGATGCAAGCATTTCTTAAAGACTACATGAAACAGCTAGATGGTGAGTTTAAGGACCCGCAGACAGGTGAAGACTATACAGTAGCATTTACCGGAGAGCCAACAACAAGCAAGCTTATATACAAAACAAGCACGAAGTGCGATGGTGAGGTATTTGAGTCAGGAGCGGGAACCCGTTCGGTTGCTATACGTATTGCCCTAGAGGGTAGCGGTACGTATTGCCAGGACAACCAGTAACAAACGCTCTATCTAGCTAGAATTAATCCCGCATAAGTGCGTGATTAATTCATTTTGTGGTACTATAGGGCTTATGGATATGACAATTATTGGTATTAGCGCAGGAATTATCGGCGCGGCAATGGGGAGTTTCGCGGGTGCGCAAGTTTGGCGTCTTCGAGCGTCGCAGCTTAAGGCAGATAAGGCGCAAGGTGAGCCGGTCGACTCGGCGGAATACAAACGTCTCAAGCCCCTCATGGGTCGAACGGTCCGGGGTGATCGCTCAACTTGTCTTGCCTGCGGGCATACGCTTCATTGGTATGATTTGTTACCAATTGTGAGTTGGCTGATGTTGAGGGGCAAATGCCGGTATTGTAGAACGCCAATCGGCTGGACAGAATTGGTGGTCGAGCTTGTTATGGCGGGGCTATTCGTAGCAACCGTGCTTGCTTGGCCATGGTCATTGGTTGAGCCCTTGGAATGGATAAAACTTGGCCTTTGGTTAGTAGCGCTTGTGACGCTGGTAATTAATTTTATGTATGATGCCCGCTGGTTTCTGCTTGTTTCGGGTCTTAATTGGACCCTTATTGGGTGCGGGGCAGTGTTTGCGGGTATAACGCTTTTCCAGGCAGACAATACTGTAGCGAGCCTTTGGTCGCTTCTTGGTGCGGTAGCGATTTTGGGCGGACTATATGGCGTGTTGTGGCTCTATTCACGTGGAAAGTGGGTAGGCGAAGGCGATATATACCTCGGCACGGGACTAGCGCTTTTCTTGGCGGATTGGCAGCTTGCGTTCGTAGCACTCTTCGTTGCGAATTTGGTTGGCACGCTCGCAATTCTACCGCAGCTTCTGACTAAAAAGCTTGAACGCGGTTCCCACGTGCCCTTCGGCCCACTTCTTATTATCGGTTTTTTAACCGCTTGGTTTTTTGGGCGGGCGATTGTGTCGTGGTACACGCAAATAGTATTGTTTTGATAGCCCTTATGCTATAATAAAGAGTATGCAACACAAACACGGTTTTAACATCATCGAGGTCGTATTGTTCTTGGCGATTTCTGGTGGTTTGGCTGTGATGCTTCTCGCTGGTACAAGTGCCGCAATTCAACGGCAGCAGTATCGCGACTCGGTGGAGTCGTTTGCTAACTTTTTGAGCACACAATACAGCCGTGTTATTAGTGTCGAAAATGACCGCAACAACGACGCTACGTGTCCCTTACTGCCTACAGAGACTACTAAGCGCGGACAGTCAAACTGCGTCATTGTCGGGCGCTATATCGTGACGACCGACGACTCCTCTGGAAATGCGGGGAGAACATATGAGGTATATCCCGTTTACGCGCTCAACAGTACGGATGTTTGGTCGTACGGACTTGGTGATGTCGATACGACGTACGAGGTGAACTGGGGTACGCGTACGCGGCTTGCAAATCAGGCCAGCGAAACCATCTCGCTTCTTATGTACCGTAACCCAGAAAATGGTACTATCACGATTCGTTCAAGCGAAGCGCGGTATACAGACATTAGCGAACTCATCGGCTTGCCAAGTGGTGCGCCGGTATCGCAAGAAATTTGCGTGTACGATAGCGGTTGGTTGCCTGGTGAACGCCGTTCAGTGTTTATTGGTGCGCGGGCAAGCTCAAGTGATGCGGTAACGGTCAATAATGCGACGGATGGATGCGCTGATGTATAGGCGGGGTGACACTATCATTGAGGTCGTCATGGCGGTTATGGTATTTAGTTTGGTGGCGGTTGGCGCCATGACCGTAATGAATAACGGGCTTGCAATGGCACAACGATCTCTCGAGACTACGCTGGTGCGCCAACAAATTGATTCGCAAGCGGAAATGCTACGTTTTATCCATGATAAGGCCAAGGCAGACAAAGACGCGACATACGCTGCCCTCTGGAATAGCCTTCCAAAAACAACAGGCGAACCAACGCAAATTATAAATAGTAATGAATGTTCAGACCCCCCCACTGGGGCGTTTGCACTCGTGCCGTCGAGCTCAGGAATAGTCGAGACGGATAACTTTAATCAGCCGACTACGTACGCACGCGTTGTTGGTGATATGGCGGGAGCGGCAGAATCGCAGGGAATCTCCATTCAAATTGCCCGCGTAAGTGGCGGCAGAGCTTATGATGCCTATATTCAGGCATGTTGGTACAGTCTCGGAACGTCGCATCCCATGACCATTGGAACTATCGTACGAATATATGATGCGGAGGTCCTCTAATGAGCAGGCGTATGAAATACGGTTTTACGATAATCGAACTGACGCTCGCCATGGCGTTCATTTCCGTGTTGCTTATCTCAATCGTATTGGTTTCTATTCAGGCCGGAAAAATGTACAATCGGGGTATTATCTTGCGGGGCGTTAACCAGGCAGGGCGTGATATCGATACGGTCATGCGTCAGGACTTTCTTCAGACTGACAGCAGGCAGATTTATAAGGACGATAGTGGCGAGTCGGTCATCACGGTCAGTAACGTAGTAGAAGGAGTGTCTGAGCCAATCAATGGCCGTTTGTGCCTTGGTAGTTACTCATATGTATGGAATACGCCAAAAATGATTGACAACGAGGGTGGGGACTATAATGACGCTATGGTAACTCTGGACGGTGCGCCAATCAATTTTGTACGGGTTGTCGATCCGAATGCTCAACTGTGCGAGAAGAATGACGCAGGCGCGTATCCGAACACGCTTGATGGCGACGGGATCACTCACTTACTAAAGATGCCGGATTCGAATGGTGAGGTAGTGCTTGCTATTCATTCGCTTGAACTTTCTCCGGTCGCGACAGGTGAGAATCAGTCGGAGGGGCTATATCGTATTAGGTTAATCATCGGGACGAGTAAAATGAGCGAAATCAATACAGCCGACCAGTCATGCAAGCCACCTGAAGATGGAGAATCCAATTTTGAATTCTGTGCCATAAATCAATTTGATACAATAGTGAGGACAAATGGGTAAACAACACATACAACCACAACACACACAATCAGGGGCAGTCTCTATTTTTGCGGTGATTTTCGCCGCGCTTCTATTGACGATATTAACCGTTGGGTTTATTCGCTTGATGATTAGCGAACAGCAGCGGGCGACCAATAGCGACCTGTCCCAAAGCGCATACGATGCAGCGTTAGCAGGTATTGAAGACGCCAAACGGGTCGTGCGGGCATGCGCTACCGGGTCTGATATG
>JARKOR010000029.1 GCA_029975625.1 Nanosynbacter sp.
TTGGCACAATCATATATTCCTGAATATCCGTGGCGCCCAGCGCGTGCTGACCGCCATTCATCACGTTCATCATTGGCATCGGTAGGTTCATGTCCTCAGGTTGCGTTCCAGAAATCTCAGCAATATATTTGTACAGTGGCATCTTCTTCGCGATAGCCGCTGCCTTCGCAACCGCAAGACTGACTGCTAAAATCGCATTCGCACCTAGACGAGACTTGTCCGGTGTGCCGTCAAATTTACACATGCGCTCGTCAATATCAACTTGGTCAAAAGGTGAGCGTCCAATCAAAGATTCGGCAATTTCGCCATTAATGTTCGCAACCGCCTTCAGAACACCCTTGCCGCCATATTCGGCTGCGCCATCACGCAGCTCAAGCGCCTCATGCGCCCCCGTGCTCGCCCCAGATGGAACCGCCGCCCGACCAACCGTACCGTCAGAAAGCGTCACATCTGCCTCAACCGTCGGATTGCCCCGAGAATCTAAAATTTGCCTTGCTTGAATGTGTGTAATTGTAATGTCTTCCATACTTCTTATGATACCATTCTTGGGCCAAGAATTACAGACTTAAGGGTGACATACTACCTACCTCTTTATTATATCACACTATTGGGTTATTTGTCAATAGTCACACCTGTCATGAACACGCCGGGCTAGAAATAGAAACCCAATAAACCAACTTATTTAATCATCGCGAACTCTATACACCAGGTCTATAGATACTAATAACGCAAATCGTTGCGCCATTATCGTTGCCGGTGCGACCACTGGTCGAGCTAGAAAGATTAAGCATACCACCATCGGTAACGTTTGATAACTGACATTTCTGATTGGCGCCATTTAACGCGTATAAGATGATGACCGGTTTACTGAGAGTGTTAAAGGTTCTATCTCTGTTATAGTTATATACTATACCTATGAATGTAGCGCTCGACGTATCGGGGATGGAGTCGGGAAGGCTACTATATTTTGTGAGCTTTGTGCGCAGTTCCGATCCCGAAGTAACAGGTGTTCCCCATGCACAAGCTTGGACAGTAGTCAGGCAATGACTGCCATTATTAGTTGCTGGATATTCTCCCGTTTCGGCGATATACATATGAATTGCTTTAATAGTTTGCTCCACCGCAGAGATGGTAGCAGTGTTTTTGGCTCTATCCTGAATATTTGTATACGCTGCAATAGATATTGCAGCGAGGATTGCTAATAACGACAATGACTATGAGTAATTCTACTATGGTGAAACCTTGAGCTTTTTTATTCATGTATTCATAGTACCCCCCCCGAGGTTGGTGTCAAGGGAAATGAGGACATATTCCAACAATCTTTACGGATGGCGAATTTACTACCCGCATATAGGCCGCCACAACCCCTAGAACCAGCCGCCTATGCTTGTGATTGCAGGGTGCATAATGTTTAATAAATACATTATGGCCTCGCCCGAACTGTTATCCGCCGCACCAACGACCGAGTTATCCACGCCCCCTCGGCTTACCGTTGTTATTGACGAAAAAAGAACCGAGGAAGTGCTTGGAAAACTGCTTAAGTTATATAACAATAACGAGTATCCATACAATCTGGAAAATACCCGCGTCCCTCACCACCCGGATCATATGCCTAAGGAGATGCCCCGCGGCGGCAAGGAACACGCGTCATTTTTGTGGTCGGTTTGTTATTATATGCGGGGCGGGATTAAGTCGGTCGAAGCGGTCAAACGTATGGCACATATGTATGACGACCCTGACAACCGCTATCTTTTTGATTTCGAACAAGCGCAATACGCCACGCACGCAGATGTAGATAGCGCCCTAAAGGCTCATGGTCTAGGCCTACGCGACGCTGTTAGTAGACAGTGGATAGCAAATGCAAAAAGAATGGTGGAGCAGTATAATGGCGACCCTCGTACTATTTTTGATGGTATTACGCATTATGATGAGGCTCTTGAGCGTATCCGAAACGACCACAAGGGCAACGGTTTTATGGGCTTTCAACACAAAATGACCAGTATGATTATTTACTATTTGATCGACGATAACCTAATAGACGGCTTCGATGATTTTCCTATTCCAATTGACCTTCATGTCATGCGTATGAGCATTGCTAATGAGATGATAACATTTCCTGATGCAAGCGAAGATCAAAAATTATTCGCGCCAGAAACAACGGAAGCTCTACGGCAATTATACACAGACTATGCCCACACCCATAAAGTTAGCCCAATAGCCCTAAGTAATGCCGTTTGGCTCTATTCCGAAGCATTATGCGGCTACCAACCAGGAAACATTACCCTTGAACCGGATGGTCGTGGAAAGCGCAACGGGCGACAGACAAACCTCGTCCCACTTGAGTATAATCCACTCGATGATGCGCAACGAAAAGCCTATGAACGCACCTGTGGGCGCTGTGCGCTACGGGGAACATGCGCCTGGAACATACCAGGCAAACCATATTATGTTCTAGGAGAGTTGCGCCGGCGCGGCAAACGTCCAGACTACCCGATAGACCCAACGCTGTTTTGAAATCCCGCACCAAATACAGGCATGATCACGAGCTACTCTGCAGCCCGCGCAGAGCGATTACGCATCTTGTCAAATTAGACGTACTGTAGTATAATGAAAAAACAACTAACCATGTTGGGAGGCCTAAACGGCCGCTTGTACCACAGAAAGGATTTTATCGTTATGGCTAAAAAAGCCGATTTATTGGAAATCGCAGCCTCATTGAAGCTGGAAGTAACTGGGAAGAATACTATTGCTGAAATTGAAGCAGCAATTGCCGCAGCTGAGAAGAAAAAAGCTGACGCGCCAGAAGACAAGGAAGTCGTTGCCAAAAGGGAAGCGCCTGTCGCAAAGGCTGGCAAGCGCAGCGAGAAATCAATCAAAGAGGCCGAAGAGAAGGCGGAGAAAGAAGCTCGCAAAGAGGCAGGGGATACTACTCCACAATCTGACGAAGCAGAGGCGCACGTTAAAAAAGGCCCAAAGCCAGTCACTCGACCAAGGCTAGAGCGACGCAGTAAGAAGTACCAGGAAGCTGCCAAAAAGATCGAGAAAGAAACGCAGTATGAACTTGGGGATGCACTCAAGCTTGCAACCGAAACCAGCCCAGTCAAATTTGACGCAAGCGTTGAGGTTCATGTTCGCCTTGGCGTCGACCCGCGCCAGGCCGATCAAAATGTGCGCGCTACCGTTGCACTGCCGCACGGTACTGGTAAAGATATCCGGGTTGCTGTATTTGCTCCGGAAGACGAGCACGCAGGCGCCAAGAGCGCGGGTGCGGACATCGTCGGAGACGAGACATTCCTCAAGCAGCT
>JARKOR010000031.1 GCA_029975625.1 Nanosynbacter sp.
CAGGGCGGCGGATTTGCCGGCGGTCGCGAGGCAGTACGAGGTATTAGTCAAACAGCGGAGAACATTCAATCATCAGTTGGTATCGGAACGCTGCTTGCCGGGGTGTTTGCGACCCTACTGATAGCACTCCTTGGTAGCGCAGTACCAGCCTTTATGATTAGCAACATTAAACCAGCGGAAGCTATGAGGAGTGAATAAGATGTTACGAGTTGAAAAACTTCGCAAAGAATTTAACCAAGGCGGCGGTACGGTTGTTGCGGTGAACGATGTGAGTTTCAGTGTGAATGAGGGCGATTTTGTCTCGATTGTTGGCAAGAGTGGGTCCGGAAAGAGCACACTGTTAGGCTTGCTCGGCGCGCTAGATTCGCCGACGAGTGGCAGTATTCATATAGATGACACCGATATTGCTAACTTGCATGATCGACGGCTTACTACATACCGTCAAAAAACCATAGGCTTCGTGTTTCAGAATTACAATCTCGTGCCGAATTTGACAGCGCTCGAGAATGTCATGCTTCCTCTGGAGTATGCTAAAGCGCCAAAATCCACGTGGGAAGATCGAGCAACCAAACTTCTGACACAGGTGGGGATTACTGGCGATAAAGTTTATCGAATGCCAGGTAAGTTATCGGGCGGCGAGCAGCAACGCGTATCGATTGCGCGAGCGCTCGCAAATCAGCCGAAACTTGTTTTAGCCGATGAGCCGACCGGTAATCTTGATAGCGAAAACGGCAAGATTATCTTTGAACTTTTGAAATCGCTGGCAAAGACTGAAAATACAACCATTTTGGTTGTAACCCACGACCTGGATATTGCGGGTAAAATGGACAAAATTTTCCGCTTGCATGATGGCAAGCTGTCACAAGTAACGAAGAAAGGAGCAAGTGATGAAAAAAACGTTTGAACCTATGCAATTATCAACTAGCGAGGCTATCGTACTTCAGCAACTGCATGAAGACGGTGAGGACGATGTAAGCCTATTGTCCCGTCAGTTGGGACTGCCTCGGGGGCGTATATCGGCGCTCGTTAACAGTTTAAAGCAGAAGGGGCTGCTTATTATTAACCATGATTATCAAGGGACGTGGGTACGCTTGAGTCGCAAGGGGAATCGGTTGATTGCCTACTTGTGGCCAGAGATGCAACTACGTGGTATATACTAGGAGTAGATAATGAAACTATTAGTTATAGAAGATGACCTAGCAATTGTCACCGCGCTCAAGGAGGGTCTGGAGGATGAGTCTTATGCGGTTGATGTCGCGTATGACGGCGATGAGGGGCTTCGTACGGCGCTAGCCGATGAGTACGATGTCATTTTGCTTGATATCATGTTACCGGTCAAAGATGGACTCGAGGTCTGTCGGGAGCTACGTGCGGAGGGAAACACCACGCCGATACTTATGTTGACCGCAAAAACAGGCAATCGAGATATCGTAAAAGGGCTTGATGTCGGTGCGGATGATTACCTTCCAAAGCCATTTAGCTTTGAGGTGTTATTGGCGCGTATTCGAGCGCTCTTGAGGCGTCCGGGCGATAAACAAGACGAGGTGCTCCACGTCGGTGATTTGACCCTCGATCCAGCAACAAAGCAGGTGAAACGCGGAGAAAAAACTATCTCTCTCACCAACAAAGAATATGCCGTGTTGGATTACCTCATGCGAAACCCAGCCAGGGTCCTATCGAAACAGAATATCATTAACCATGTTTGGGATTTCGACGCCGACGTCCTACCAAACAACGTCGAGTTGTTTATCATGTTCTTGCGTCGCAAAATTGATAAACCCTTTGGCAAACCTTTAATTCACACGGTGTCGGGTTTTGG
>JARKOR010000032.1 GCA_029975625.1 Nanosynbacter sp.
ATCAAGAAAATAAAGAGCATCAGATCCATCGCTCATGATCAGCCTGGATGCGTCCGACGTAATCCCCCACCCCTCCCTCCGGTAGGAGAAGCTCCCAGTTCGGGTTAGATTCTCTTTATCCCAGACAAAGCCCTGAAAAGACCGCCAGGTCAGCTGAATTATCTTATCCTTCCAGATGGCTATGCCCTCGGCAAAGAACTCATCCTCCAGCTGGACTATATCCACAACCCTGCCTGTCTGGATATCGACCCGGCGGAGGCTGGACTGGCCGTACCCCCCAGTCCCTTCGTACAGTAGGCCATCGTCATATTCCAGGCCCTGAGTGAATGCATTTGGATCATGCGGATAGGAATTAACAATCCTATAGCTATAGGTCTTGATGGAGCTGCTGGTGAATGAATCAAGATCAACCTTATCTGCAGATGCAGAGCCTGCTGTTAGCGCTGCTGCCAAGAGAACCAAAAGCAGCAGCCTGGCCACAGGTCTTGTTTTAATATGCTTAATGCCCGCCATTCAT
The DNA here is from genome assembly GCA_029975625.1 of Nanosynbacter sp. Taxonomy (GTDB): domain Bacteria; phylum Patescibacteriota; class Saccharimonadia; order Saccharimonadales; family Saccharimonadaceae; genus Nanosynbacter. The sequence goes on from JARKOR010000032.1 coordinate 518, forward strand.
TCAGGAGAATGGTTAGGCCAGCTTATAGATTTTGCCAAATGATTAGTGCGACAAGAATGGAAAATTCTCCGATCGCGTTCAAGGTAATAAGAGCTGAATTATCCAATGATCATCCCATTTGGACTGCATCTCGAAGCCTGGAAAACCATTTGATCTTCGATCATGAGAATTCATCGATGAATCTGAAAAGCAATGTACCGGGATTTTTGACATGATCGACAATTACATTGTTGTCTCATGCATATTCACCTGCAGTAAAAAAAAGAGATCATGCTGCATTCTTCAGCTCCTCGGCTTTGGCGAAAGCGGCATCTGATTCGGATGTGCGGCCGAGCGCCTTAAGGGCAGCGCCTTTTTTGTACCAGGCATCTGCATACTGCGGATCGATGCTGATAGCTTGATCATAGGCATTGATGGCCTCATCGTTTTTGCCCAGGTCATCGAGCGCAACGCCTTTGTTGTACCAAGCATTGGCATACTGTGGATTGATGCTGATCGCCTGATCGTAAGCCTTGATGGCCTCATCGTTTTTGCCTAGGGCCTCGAGCGCAACGCCTTTGTTGTTCCAGGCTTCGTCAAGTTTTGGATTGATGCTGATAGCTTGATCATAGGCGTTGATGGCCACATCGTTTTTGCCCAGGTCAGAGAGCGCAGCGCCTTTGTTGGACCAGGCATCGGCATCCTGCGGATCGATGCTGATCGCCTGATCGTAGGCTTGGATGGCCTCATCGTATTTGCCTAGGTCTTTGAGTGCATTGCCTTTGTTGTACCAGGCATCGGCATCCTGCGGATTGATGTCAATAGCCTGATCGAAAGCCTGGAGGGCTTCATCGTGTTTGCTCAGTTTACTGAGCGCAGCGCCTTTGTTATACCAGGCATCGGCATCCTGCGGATTGATGTCAATAGCCTGATCGTAAGCCTGGAGAGCCTCATCGTGTTTGCCTAGGTTGCCGAGTGCGACGCCTTTGTTGTACCAGGCATCGGCAAACTGCGGATTGATGTCAATAGCCTGATCGTAAGCCTGTATGGACTCATCGTACTTGCTCTGCATCGCAAAAGCATTCCCTTTCTCTAGCCATTCCGCGGCAGTCTGCTGTCCAAATGCGGGCATCACAACCGTCGCCAATAGCACCGTCAAAGCCAATATCAATTTCAGTTTCGTCTCAATCACCCACTTGGATATCCAGATTGTTGTATGATCTCTCAACAAAATAGCATTATCGGTGTTGTTGCCATACGACGATCACTACCAATCCCAAATAAACCTGGGCATCCGTCGTTGCCTTCTCTCCCAACCACTTCCATCAGCTCCGCTTACTATCTTCAGTGATGGAGATTTGGTGCCATACAAAAGGGTGCAAAGGTGGTCTAGCAGAGGAGTCCATATACTCTACAAAAAATTTAACTATGTGTTTAGTTCCCCAACTAACCTGCGGATTTTTTGCCTTTGCCAATAGCTGCCGGACCTCATCGGGTGAGCACGTAACGGGCGCACAACGCAGCAGTTCGCTCAACGTGCTATACCGCCTAGCACTTTTACGTTTACTACGTGTATAAAACTAACGCCTAACATGTTTATAACGTAAACTATCTATATACAGACTACATGTAATGCTAAGTATGCAAAGAATTAATGTCATGGTATCGGACGAAGCTTGGCAATACTTGAAGGACTTCCAGGAAACTGGTGGATATCGAAACCGCGATGAGGCCGCCAATGCGCTGTTGCTAGATCATAAGAAAATAGCTGCAAATGTTGATCAGAGGCAATAATACTCTTATGCATCAAGGAGCTTCGCTAAAATCAATATTGGAAAGCCGTGAAGCCTGATGCATTCAATTCTTGTAAGGACGTCTCTATTATGAAATTACGAGGTTTAATTAATCTGATATATATCTTTGTAGTTTTAGCATTATCCGGCTGTATTGGAAACGAAGATAATATCTCAGAAGAAAAGATTATCCGACCTCCCGGAGCAACAGATGAAGATATAATCAAGAACGAGATTAAATCAATTAGTCAAAGCGATGGACCGAGAGGTGTTGTATTATTCTTCAACGGCATGAGTGAGAAAGGCGATGTGGTTATTGATGCTAAGGCTGACGAACCATCGGATTTCGTTGATACGATAGCAGCAATTGCTATATTTGACAAACGGCTAATTGCACAAAACATCAGCGTAAATGAGTACGTAATACAATATTCGGGCATTTACATGCCAAATAAGGGAACATTCAAGATAACTTCTGCTCACCTAAATCAGATTGCTGATGACGCTAAGAATTTGGGGCTTGTTGATTCTGTGATCACCAGAATGTCCAGTGGCGATTTGGGCGAACAGTTAAAGATTCATGGTATGGCGACAGAGGAGCATTATACGCCAACCAGTGAGAAAACCGATATGTATATGGGATATGAACGTGTTCCAGATTTAACAATTCGAATTGTGAGGTAGCGTATCAGTTTTGCTGTAAAATTTT
>JARKOR010000037.1 GCA_029975625.1 Nanosynbacter sp.
GTGCAAGCGCGCGATTGACGCGGGTTACGAGTTTATCCATATTGACATATCCCAGGCAAATCACGATGCGTCCGAAGAGGAGATTATCGCAAAGACGCGCGAGGTTGTCGAGTACGCAAGTTTTACGGGCGCACTCATTGAAAGCGAGCCGCACTATTTTGGCGGATCGTCAAATGTGCATGACGAAGCGATTGATTATGAGGAGATAAAGAAGACCTTTTCCACGCCGGAAGGCGCCCGAGGTTTTGTCGAGGCGACGGGAATTGATACGTTTGCGGCCGCTGTCGGCAATCTTCATGGAAAATATCCTGTTCCGAAAGAGTTGGATTTGGCTCTCTTGCAGCATATTCGCGATGCGATTCACTGCCAAATTAGCCTACATGGCGGATCAGGCACGCCGCTGTACTACTTTGAAGAGGCAGCCAAAATTGGCGTTTCAAAGATAAATATCAATAGCGATATGCGCTATACATTTCGTAAAACCCTAGAGAAAGTCCTGGCGGATAACCCCGACGAGTATGCTATCGTTAAGCTTATGCCAACGGTATATGAAGCGGTGCAAGACGTGGTGGAGGAGAAAATCAATGCTTTCGGTAGCGCTGGAAAGGCGGTCGTCTAATGCGAATCGTGACGGTTGGCGCGGCGGTGCAAGACGTGTTTTTGAGTAATTCGGACGCGTTCGCTCCTGTTTGTACCAATCCCGATACTTGCTTCAGTATGTTGGAGCTTGGTGCAAAGGCCGATGTGAATTCAATTTTTTTCAGCACAGGCGGCGGCGCGACCAATGCGGCGGTAACGTTTGCTCGCCAGGGGCTAGAGACGCGTTTTCTGGGGGTTATCGGGCGAGATCCGGCAGGCCAAGCAGTGCTTGATGCGCTTGACCGAGAAAATATCGATACCTCGCTTGTGAAATATAGCGATACTCATAACACCGGTTATTCCGTGCTGTTGGTCGCGCCAAATGGCGAGCGGACCATCTTGACGTATCGCGGCGCATCGACCCATTATCATCCGGAAGATATAACACTGGAGGGTGTTGAGGCAGACTGGCTTTACGTTACGACGATGGCTGGGTCGATGAAAGTGCTGAACAGGTTATTTTCTCAGGCAAAGGCTGCCGGCATGAAAATCTGTTTTAACCCTGGTAAGCGCGAACTTGCAAAGCCGGAGGAGCTGCGCGGATTACTTGAGGATGTGGATGTTCTTCTCGCGAACAAAGGGGAAATGCA
>JARKOR010000053.1 GCA_029975625.1 Nanosynbacter sp.
TTAGAGCTATTTATGGGCAACGTACCAGTCATGGCAATCAACCAAAACACCATCACAGGCTGGGGAAGAGTATTCAAGCGCGGGTTTGACGCCATCGTGAGCCTCTTTGCGCTGATTATATTGTCGCCCATTCTCCTCATCATCGCCATCCTTAACAAAATCATATTCGGCAAAGTTCTATTTCATCAAACACGGCTTACTCGCGGCAGTCAGCCATTTGAAGTATATAAATTCCAAACCGTACGAAGCGACTTAAACGGCCTCACCCCCGAAGAAGCCTTTGAAAAAATCGGGCGGTCCGATCTCATCAAACCATACCGGGATGGCGGAGATTATCTGCCAGACGACCCGCGTTACGGCTCGTGGAGCAAATTCCTCCGCAAAACCTCGCTTGACGAGCTACCCCAGCTTTTCAACGTGCTCAGAGGCGATATTAGTCTGGTCGGACCACGCGCGCTCATTCCTCAGGAAATTAACGCCTATGCGCAAAAACACGCCATACTTAACATTAAGTCTGGCATTACCGGCCTGGCACAAATCTCAGGACGACGAGATCTCCCCTGGGAACAACGCCGCAAACTCGATATTTACTACGCTCAAAACTGGTCGTTTGCGTTCGATATAAAGATTCTCATTAGTACCGCGTGGCAGGTCCTAACTGGCCGCGGGGCAGAGTAGCAACCGCCAGCAAGCTAAAGATTAAATAGATGTGAAGCGCATTTGGATACCCGCTGAAAAATAACCATTGCACCATAAACGCCGTAATGATCGCAAAACACCAAGACCGCTTCCGGGTAATTACAAATAACCCGCCAAGCACCGCGAGAAAGCCCGTAAACCCAATAATCCCCCTCTCAAGGAGCACTTCGACATATTCATTCTGAACAATCTCACGAGCACCTAGCTCATCGGGAAACATCTCATGAATAGCCATTCCCGCCGATCCAATTCCTACGCCAAAAAGTATCGTGGGAACATCAACGCGCCACCGCCGCAACGCCAACCCCGTTCGTGTCATCCGTGCATCGGTCGACTCGGCAACGTAACCGTCAAAATGCGGCTCGCTGTCCTTATTTTGTTGAGTCGCTTCAATTGATTGCTCCTGAGGCACCGCCTCGCGAACATCCACCACGCCCATCGTCAGTTGATGAATACTCTTTGCCACCGCCCCCCGAAATGTTTCGTTTATCTGAGGGTTCAGAACCGCCGCCGTTCCCTGTAGGATAAGCGCACACCCCAGGGACGCTATTCCCAACCCTGCGCACAAAAACCATCGCCGCACCTCGTGACGATAGATAACCCATAACACTAAAAGCCCTGCAATAAATGCCAAAAGCGCTCCGCGGCTCAACGTCAACACCAGCACGGTCATGACGATAAATAGCGCCGTCCTCATGCGCCAATCCTTAGTTCCTAGCACTACTTGCCGCGTTAGCAACAACGCGGCAGGAAGTAACGCGCTCCCAAGAAACTGCGGTTCAATCAAAAAAACATTCGGCCGAGCAAACCCAAACTGCTCCGCTGCACACCCTGCGCAGAGCAACGTGGTCGATGCATCAAGCCAAATACCCGCAAAAAACTGCACAAGCGCCAAACCACACATAACCAGCGCACTACCTATATACACGCGGATAATTCGAGACATTAACATATGTAGTCGTGCCCGCTCCGCCACTGCGCCCAAGAAAACAGCATACAACATTCCAGTTACGCCAACCGTGAGTATCCCCCGCGTCATATTCATAGTCCAGAAAATACTCATAATGCTTATCAGGACGAATATCGTCACCACCCAAACCATCCGAGATGCCATGATCTCTCGAATATGACGCCATATACTCGGTAGACTCGCCAGCGCCATAATTGCCACATACAGCATCGTTATCGACAATTCAAAATACATCGTCCCGTCCTGACCCAAACGGAACAAAGGTTGATAGGCAAACCATATCGCCACGGGTGCACCGAGCCATAACCACTCAAATAACGGACGCTTGCTACACTTTGCCACGCGCTATCACCTTCGAAATTTCCTCGCGAAAACTCTCTTCCGAAAACTTTTCCGCCGAACGCTGTACTACCTCTACGTCAAACGATAACGTCTCGAATCGTTCGATTGCCCTGGCTAAA
>JARKOR010000058.1 GCA_029975625.1 Nanosynbacter sp.
TTTGTGAGCTACTTTGATTATTATCAACCGGAGGCGTATATCGCGTCGAGCGACACGTATATCGAGAAAGATTCAAAAATTAACGAAGAGATTGATCGGCTGCGGCATGCGGCGACGAGTGCGCTTCTTACGAGACGGGATGTCATTATTGTGGCGAGCGTTAGTTGTATTTATGGTATTGGTTCGCCGGAAACCTATGCTGAGATGGCGATTTCGCTCAGGCGCGGCGAAAGGCGTAAACAAGATAAGTTTATTCGTCTACTGACAGATATTCAGTATCAGCGAAACGATATTGATTTTCACCGCGGGACGTTTCGAGTTCGCGGTGATGTGGTAGATATCTTCCCGTCGGGTGCCGAGTCGGCGGTGCGACTGGAGTTTTTTGGCGATGAGGTGGAGCGAATCACGATACTGGACCCGCTTACGGGAGAGATTTTAAGCGAGCCCGATCATTTCACGATTTTCCCTTCAAGCCACTATGCCACTCCGAAAGACCGCATTTTGAAAGCGGTTGAGGGTATCGAGAAAGAGTTTGCTGAGCGAATGGAGTTTCTTGAAAAAAATAATAAGCTTCTAGAGGCGCAACGGCTGAGCCAGCGGACGAAGTACGATATTGAGATGCTAAAAGAGACAGGGTTTGTCAAGGGGATAGAAAATTATTCTCGTTATCTGACTGATCGCGAGCCGGGCGAGCAGCCGGCGACTTTGATTGATTATTTTCCCGACGACTGGCTGCTGCTGGTCGACGAAAGCCATATGACATTACCTCAAGTCAGAGGGATGTATAACGGAGATCGGGCACGCAAGGAGACATTGGTGGAGCATGGTTTTCGCCTGCCAAGCGCGCTCGATAACCGCCCCTTAAGGTATGATGAGTTCGATAAGCATATCAATCAGGCAATTTACGTTTCGGCGACGCCGGGTGAATATGAAATCGCTCATTCGCCAAAGCCCGCAGAGCAAGTGATTCGCCCGACAGGCCTTCTGGATCCGCAGATTGAGGTTCGTCCAACGGAGGGGCAAATCGATGATCTGATGCAGGAGATTGGTATGCGTATCCAAAAGCAACAGCGCGTGCTTGTCACGACGTTGACGAAACGCATGGCCGAAGATTTAAGTACGTATCTTCAGGAAAATGGCATCAAGACGGCATATATTCACAGTGAAATCGATACTCTGGAGCGTGGCGATATTTTGCGGCAGCTGCGCGAGGGTGTGTTTGACGTTCTTGTCGGCATTAACCTACTGCGGGAAGGTTTGGACCTGCCGGAAGTTAGTATGGTAGCAATTATGGACGCGGACAAAGAAGGGTTTTTGCGCTCGGAGAAGGCGCTCATCCAGACGATTGGGCGGGCGGCTCGGCATGAAGAAGGGCGGGTGCTGATGTATGGGGATGTTATGACGGATTCAATGCGGCGCGCGATTGATGAGACAAATCGGCGTCGAGCCCGGCAAGAGGCGTACAATACGGAGCATGGTATTACGCCGACGTCTGTCAAGAAGAAGATTGACGAAGGTTTGCGCGCGATTATCCCTCAGAAGGAAACGGATAAAAAGCCGAAGATTGACCTCAAGAAGATTCCGAAGGATGAGTACGCCGGACTCGCGAAAGATCTCACCGCGCAGATGGAATTTGCGGCGGCTAACTTAGAATTTGAGAAAGCAGCTGAACTTCGCGACTTGATAGCGGAAATAAATGCAAAAAGCTGATATAATGGATATATGAAACAATCTGCGAGTGACAGTCAGTATTTGGCTGGTTTGAGCGGGCTAGCATTGTCCGATGCTGAAACCCAAGCCTTAGGCACTGACATAGATAATATTATTACGTACATAACCATGCTGGACGAGCTGGATGTGGCGGGCGTTGAACCAACCTATCAGGTGACGGACCTGGAAAACGTGTGGCGCAAAGACGAGGTTATAGATGGTGGCGTAACGCGCGAGCAGCTACTCTCTCTTGCTCCGGAAACATTAGAAAATCAAGTGAAAGTTCCGCAGGTACTCTGATGAAAAGCATACGTGACTATAGCTCTGGTTCCGCATTGGAAAACGTTAATAAGGCAATTGCCGAGGCAAAAGCAGACGTGGATTTCCACTCGTTGCTCTGCCTAACTGAAGAACGGGCGATTGCTCGAGCAAAGAAACTCGATGATGGCGGTAAAAAAGGACGGCTTCATGGTGTGCCGTTTGTCGTAAAAGATAACTTTCTCGCGTTTGGCGGGCCAACAACCGCAGCCAGTAAGATGCTCGAGAACTTTAATGCGCCGCTTCAGGCGACGGCGGTCGAACGTCTGGAGGCCGAAGGAGCGATTTGCATTGGCAAAGCGAACCTTGATGCGTTCGCTCATGGTGGTTCCACTGAAAACTCGGCTTTTGGTCCAACGAAAAACGCTATCGATAAAAGCCGTGTCGCGGGCGGATCGTCCGGCGGGTCGGCGGTTAGCGTGGCACTTGGTATCGTGCCGTTCGCTCTTGGTAGCGATACCGGCGGTTCGATTCGCCAGCCAGCCAGCTTTAACGGGGTGGTTGGCGTCAAGCCAACATATGGCACAGTGAGCCGGTATGGCGTGGTTGCGATGGCTTCCAGTACCGACACGATTGGCTGTTTCGCCTCAAATGCTGCCGACGCAAACCTTGTGATGGAAATCATGTCGGGGCAAGATAGGAAGGATATGACGACTTTGCCTGACTTTTGGCGTGACGATTACGCCTTTACTAAGAAAAAAGTCGGGGTTATTAAACCCTTTATGTCGGACAGTGTCGATATCGAGGTTGTCTCTCGGGTTCGGGAATACATCGAGAAGCTTCAGGGGCTCGGGTACGAGGCCGAAGAGGTTGATTTACCGATGGCAAAATATAGTCTCGGTATGTATTATATTGTGACTCCGGCCGAGATTATGTCAAACCTCGCCAGATACGATGGTATTCGATACGGCCATCGCTCAAAAGAGGCGAAAAATCTGGGCGAAGTATACACGAAGAGTCGTGCCGAAGGGTTTGAGGCTGAAAATAAAAGGCGTATTATGATTGGTAGTTTCGTATTGTCGAGCGGATTTTTTGACGCGTATTATTTGAAGGCGCAAAAAGCGAGAACACTGTTGGTAAATGAATTTCGCGAGCTATTCAAGCAATATGATGTGCTTGTTGGTCCGGTCGCTCCAACCCCTGCGTTTAAACTTGGTGAAAATACAACAGATCCTATTAAAATGTATTTGGCAGATGTCATGACGGTGCCCGCAAGTATGGCTGGATTGCCGGCAATATCGGTGCCAGCAGGCGTAACCCAGCAAGGTCTGCCAGTGGGGGCGCAGCTGATTGGAGATTATACGTCCGATCGGGCTCTTCTTGAATTGGCGGAACAGGTTGAGGGGGTTATATGATTGACGGAACGGTTCTTTGGCTAGTCGTAGCGGCTGTTATTATCGCGGCAGTGCTGTTTATTATCATGCGTTTCATGCCGTATTCGGCCAATATAGATAAAGAGAAATATCAATCTCGGTGGTTGGAAATCGAACATGGCCTTAACCCTGGCAGCAGGGATAGCCAGTATATGGCAATCCTTAAGGCGGATAAGTTGCTCGACCAGGTGCTGAGGGATACCGGCTCAAAGGGGCAAACGATGGGTGAGCGCATGAAATCTCGTCAAAATGCTTGGTCGAACACCAATGCAGTGTGGGCCGCGCACAAGATTAGGAATCAAATTGCGCACGACGAGAACGTGCAATTAAGCGAAACGACAGTGCGTCGGGCTCTTGCAAGTTTTAAGCAAGCGTTAAAAGATTTGGGGGCGATGTAATGAGTGTGTATGATGACTATGACATGACAATTGGTATTGAGTGCCACGTTCAGTTAGCGACAAAGACGAAGTTATTTAGCACGGCGGACAACGATGCGCGCGACAAAGAGCCGAATACGTGCGTAACGCCAATTGATTTTGGACTTCCTGGCATGCTGCCCGTACTAAACCGTGAAGCGGTAAACTTGGCGATTAAAGCAGGGAAAGCGCTTAATGCGCCAATTGCTCGCGTCAGCCGATTTGATCGAAAACATTATTATTACCCGGACCTACCTAAGGGCTATCAGACCACGCAGATGTATCAACCAATCATCCTGGCTGGGTATGTAGATGCGCCCATGGATGACGGCTCGATTGTGCGCGTACGTATCCACCATGCTCACATGGAGGAAGACGCAGGAAAATTGACGCACTTCAATGGTTACTCGCTGGTTGACCTCAATCGCGCGGGCACGCCGCTGATTGAAATCGTATCGGAGCCGGATATTCATTCCGCTGCCGCTGCCCGGGCATATGCGACAGAGCTTTATCGTCTCATGACATACGCAGGAGTGACTCACGGTGACCTTTACTACGGCAATATGCGATTTGATGTGAATATCTCGGTAGCGAAAAAGGGTTCGAACGTGCTTGGTAAGCGCACGGAGGTCAAAAATCTAAATTCGTTCCGTAGCGTCGAGCGAGCTGCGGAGTATGAATGTAAGCGGCAGATTGATCTACTTGAGCGTGGCGAGCGGATGATTCAGGAAACTCGCGGCTGGAACGATGATAAGCAAATCACGACCAGCCAGCGCTCCAAGGAAGATGCTCAGGATTATCGCTATATGCCGGATGCGGATATTCCACCGATTGTCCTGACCGACGAGGAGATTGAACGCATTCAGGCGGAAGTGCCGATGCTTCCCGGGGAATATCGCGAAAAATGGGCTGAACTTGGGCTCGATAAATCGGTGATCAATTCGCTTCTTGCAAACCAAAACTATGCCCGAGTAATTACGGAGATTCAAGAGAAATCAGGGGATAATACCGCCAAGCGTGTGGCTCACTGGTTCTCGAGCGCCCTCATAGCGGAAGGCAGCGGCAGCGAGGCGGACGAGACGCCGGTCGATAACGTCGGCATGTACGTGTCGATTGATGACCTAACAGCTCTCGCCGAGATGACCGAAAAGGCCGAGATTAGTAGCACAAACGCCAAGGAGCTCTTTAACGAATTGCTTGGTGGCGCGCGCGATCCTCGGGCTCTTGCGGAAAAGCAGCACATGCTTCAGGTGTCCGACGAAGGCGCAATTGGCGCAATCGTTGACGAAGTCTTGGCCGACCCGGCTTCAGCTACTTCAATTGCGGATATCAAGGCAGGGAAAGACAAGGCTATCGGCTATCTTGTTGGCCAAGTTATGAAGAAATCCAAAGGACAAGCAAACCCAGGCCTGGCCCAGAAGCTGATTCGGGAGAAGCTATAGATGAAAAAGTTCACGCGAATTGAGCCAACGACCATTCAGGAAGTCGGTGATCGTTTTAAAGATCAGATTGTTATAAAGCGATATCAGACGGAAGATGGTTTGACTCATGAATTCACGACATTTCACAAAGAAGGTATGCTTGCGGTGGCAACCTTGGCGCTCACCGAAGACAATCGGGCGATTATTGTTCGACAGTTTCGCGCTGGGCGAGAATTCTACTGCGACGAGATCCCCGGTGGTGCGGTTGAAGCGGGTGAGGATATTGAAGCCGCCGCTAAGCGAGAACTCATGGAAGAAACAGGATACCAACCTGGTGCCCTGGAATATTTAGGCGCGTATTCCTGGGACGCATACGCCAACTTTACGGCACACTATTTCTTGGCGCTTGACTGTAAACTAAGCGGTGAGCCGAACCGCGATCAAACGGAAACCGATCAAGGCATAGAGACGAGACTGATTTCAATAGCTGACCTCATTGAAAATGCTAAGACGAACAAAATGACAGACGCCGTGGCTGTACTGATGGCATATGATACACTAAAAGAATTAGAAGGAGGAGAACGATGAGAAAACCAACCAAAGCGATTATCACCGATGCGGGCTATGCGAGCCGTTATCTACCGATTGCAAAGACTATTCCGAAGGGAATGTTACCAATTGGCAACAGGCCAATTATGCAGTTGGTTGTCGAGGAGTGTATTGCCGCGGATATTAAGGAAATTATCATTGTTGCGACCCCTGAGGGCAAGCCGATTTACGAAGATTATTTCAATAACGCGGTCAATCATATTCGCAAGCAGCTTAGGGCTCAAGGAAAAGACAAAAGGTATGATGTCGTTCGCGAGGTGCTCGACTTTCCGAAAATTCGTATTATCGTGCAGGACCCGGCTCTGCCATATGGCAATGGATCGCCAATCGTCAGCGCGCGTGATTATATCGCGGACGACGAAGCGTTTATCGCAATCTATAGCGATGACGTGGTGTTTGATGCTTCGGACACGCTTGACCTGTGCAAGGCTTTTGAAAAGCATCCGGACGCCAAAGCGATTATTATGGGACAAGAGGTCTCGCCTGATGTCGTCGATAAATATGGCATTATTTCACTCAAGAAAGGCAACCGTCTTGATAATATCGTCGAAAAGCCGGCAATCGGTCAAGCTCCTTCAAACCTTGCAAGTTACGGACGTTATCTGCTTACCCCTGAAGTTTTTGAATACCTAAAGCCGAATATGACCAGTCTTGACGACGAGCTTTGGACCGTCGATGCTATTACTAAGATGGCCGCTCAAGGTGATGTTTATGTCGTCAAAACAAAGGGCCAATGGATGACCACGGGCGATCCGAAAAACTACTTTATGGCGCACCTCAAATATGTTCTTGAAAACGAGAACTATACGGATGCGATTCGTAAGATGGTTAATGATAAATAAGCTGACAAAACAGTCAACGTAGCGTATACTGATACTCATGAATGGTCTCGTTATATTTTTAGGCGCTCTTCTGGTTATCCTTCTTTCCGTGGCAATTGTACTTGTCGTTCTGATTATTAATATTACGCGTAAAATTTCGCACGCACAGCAAAATGTAAAGACAATTCGCCAAAAAGTTACGGAGTTGTCTGATATCGCAACAATTACTTCGTCGGTTGCTACGCTCGTCGGGGGTTTTGTGGCGAAATATAAGAAACAACGAAAGGGCAGCCATGACCGAAGCCAAAACGAAACGACCAGCCAAGACGAAGCA
>JARKOR010000061.1 GCA_029975625.1 Nanosynbacter sp.
GTCCGATCCGGCACGAGCAGCTGCGCGGCATTCGTTGGCGTTACCGCCGCCACGTCCGCCGCCCAATCGCTCAAACTCTCGTCCGTTTCATGGCCGATACCCGTCAGGATTGGCACGCGGCTTGCTACGATTGCGCGCACAAGCGGTTCGTCATTAAAGGCTGCCAGATCATCTGCGCTGCCGCCGCCCCTTATAATAACAATCACTTCTGGTAACTCGGCCATTTGATTAACATATTCAATAGCCCGCACAATTTGCTTCGGCGCATCCGCCCCCTGCACTTGCACATTCGCCACAACAAATTCCACGCCGCCGAACCGCTCTTCGGCAATCTTCATAAAATCCGCGTAACCCGCCGCATCCGTGCTCGAAATAACCGCGACGCGCGACGGCAGCGTTGGTAGCGGCCGTTTGCGCGCATCATCAAACAGCCCCTCTTTTTCCAGCTTTGCTCGGAGCAGTTCAAAACTCTTTTTTAAGCTGCCTTCGCCGATAAGACGAATGTCTGAAACGGTCAGGCTAAACTTCCCTCGATTTGTCACTTTCGGCGCGGCCCGCACCACGACTTTCATGCCATCTTCAATCGGCGTGCGTAGCTGCCACACGGTCATAAAGCAGCTCACCGACCCCGTTGCATCCTTCAGGTCGAAAAAGACATATTTTTGATGATTAACGTTAAACGACGACACTTCCCCCTCGACCTCAACCACCCCAAACGCCACGTCGAGCGATTGGTTCACGACCGCCAAGAAATCGCTAACGCGAAATGTCGGGATTATCGCCATCATCTACCCCTTTTCCGTATTTCCATAACGCATGTTGGTAAAACACATACCCAAACACAATCGTTCCCGTCAGAAGAATCGCGCGCGTCAATACAATTCCCGCAATCGCGACATCTGCGCTTACACCGGCCATTGTCAAGAAGAAAATCATAATAAGCTCATATACGCCTGCTCCGCCCGGCGTTAAAGAGAGAAATCCGGCCAGACCCGCCACACCGTAGCCAACGAGCAAAATAGCCGGATTGACCGACGACCCAAGCGCCAAAAACGCCACCATGAACATCGCAACGTCAAAAATAGCATAGACCGCACCCCATATCAGAGGACTTATCAGCAGCCGCTTATCCGCCGCAAGCTCCTGAAAATCCACATGCATATCCGAGAAAAACTTGAGTACCTGCTCGCGCTTCAATATCTGACGCACCCGCCCAAACGACAGCAATTGCACCAGCTTATTCGCCAGCTTGACGAGCCCGCGGGCCGCCTTGCTCATACGATCATCGGACGATAGAATAATAACAAAAGCACATGTCAGCAGCATAATAGCAAACACTAACACGAAACTCGCCGCTACAATATACCGATTCACCTGGCCATCTAGCGCCAAAAACACCACGGCCAAAATGAGCAAAATCATCAGCGAAATAAACCCCGTCACATAGCGAATAAGCTGCGCGAACGTCGCTCTTGATGAGCTCACGCCAAGCTTATGCATCCGCCACGTCGTATACGATATTCCGCTAATACCACCCGATGGAAAAATATGATTTACCAGGTTAAGCTCCAGGGCTATACTTGTCTGCTCTGCCCGCGAAATATGATGAATCAGTTTCTTTTGCCTAAGATAGGAAAAAATCATCTCCCCGCCTGCAAAATACACAATAATCTGAAACGGAATAAGCAAAAGAAGTAACCAAATATTTGCCTGTTCGAGCAAATTCCACGCTTTTACCAACTCATGTCGCGACAGATATACAATTAACGTCAATATAGCTAGCGTGCCAATGCTCAGTATCATCCGCGGTGACTTGGCCGCTCGAAAAACGTTTTTTATCATCATCACTTATTATAGCATGAGCTATTACTAGCAGGTTGGGTGGCCGTGTGTATGAACTCGGTTGTGCTAACATCGGCCTCTCGAAAAGTGCTAGGAAGATGCGGGACCAGGTATGTTAATCTTACAAGAAGTTCTGTCATTGGTAATCTCGTACATCGAGTATCCTATAGTTGAACTCTCAAAGGTGCTACTGGTGATTTGCATCATAACGCCAGGCAATTCGCATTTACTTTTACCTGCCAGATAAAAGAATAAGCTAGCGGGCTGAGATTCCCCGTTATATGTAATATAGGATCCGTACTCATATCTTAGTCCACGTGCATCAGTATGGACAGCTGGCACATTCCTCGGTAATAATCCGATTTTTTTAACGTTACTATCAAATGTGGCATGAGGAGCCGTAGTTCCGCCGCCTATTCGACAACCCGTCTCTGTCGTAATACAAGCATACCCGTCGCCCGACACCTTCATCGGATAATCCCCGTTCTCTGCTATATACGCCTTTATCATCTTGAGTGATTGACTGGCGGCATTAATGATAACAGCATTTTTTGCTCTTTGTTGGATGTTAGTGTAGGCTGCTATTGATACAGCAGCGAGGATTGCTATAACAACAATGACTATGAGTAATTCTACTATGGTGAAACCTGATGTTTTAGCGTAAGTGTTTTTCATACTTCTAATAGTACCCCCCGAGGTCCCTGTCAACCTTATTTTTGTGATACACTTAGCATATGTTTATCGCTCAACTCGGTCGTCAGCCTGAATTATCGCTCGCGGAGCTCGCCGCTGTATTTGGTACGGATGCGGTTCGCCTCATCGCAGCAGACTTTGCCGCCGTTGATACAGAGTCATTTTCCATTGATATATTAGGCGGCACGATTAAGTGTGCCCGGATTGTTCATGAATCTCCCGCAGGCAAAGACGACGCTAGTAGCTTTCTTACGGCCTCAAAATACATTACCGAACATTATGGGCGCGCCTGGCAATCTGTCGAAGGCAAGACCACCCTTGGTCTGAGCGCCTACCACCTCCGCGTATCGCCCCGCACCGTACAAAAAACAGGCATTTTACTGAAAGGCATGCTCAAAAAATCCGGAGTAAGCCTGCGCCTCATCCCAAACGATGCGCCCGCACTCTCCACGGCCACGTCTCATAACAATCACCTTGGTTCAAGCGAGCGAAAGGTCGAACTAATCATCCTCAAGACTAACGACAGACGCATCATCATCGCCGAGAGCCGTGGCGTTCAAAACATCACCGCCTACACTCGCCGCGACCGCGGCAAGCCCAAACGCGACGCATTTGTCGGCATGCTCCCGCCAAAACTCGCCCAAATCATGCTCAATCTGGCAATTGCGCCTTCTTCGGGAGATCTCGGTGGAAAGGACACAACCAGCCACCCTCTTTGTATCCTCGACCCCTTCTGCGGCACTGGCACTGTCCTCCAGGAAGCGCTTATTCGCGGTTTTACCGTTTGCGGATCTGACCTCAACCCCAAAATGGTCAACTACACGATTACCAACCTGGATTGGCTACAAAAAAGTAATCTCTCGACAGGTACCATCTTGACCATCCGCGAGGCCGACGCCACGAACTACACCTGGCCGGAATCGGCCCGCATAGACGCCGTCGTCTGCGAAACATACCTCGGCCAACCCTTCTCCGCGCCTCCATCGCCGGCTAAACTAAAAGAAGTCGTCGGCAATTGCAACCATATCATCTCATCGTTTCTGAAAAATATCCACCCTCAACTCCGCCCCGACACCCCGCTCTGCATTGCCGTCCCAGCGTGGCTTGATACTGGCGGCCATTTCACTCACCTGCCGCTCATTCGCGAGCTAGAGAGGCTTGGTTACACTAGAAGCACCTCTACGCCCCTCCTCTACCACCGACC
>JARKOR010000077.1 GCA_029975625.1 Nanosynbacter sp.
GCCCACACGCCAGCCGCCCCGGGCATCGGCATCAAATTGCTTAATCTCACCACTTTTAACCTCAGAAATCATTACAAGGGCAGGGTTATACGGAGCAAGAGTTTTATAGAACACAATGTCCTCATCGGTGATAACTTTCCGTCCCGGAAACACCTCAGAAAATTTCATCCGGCCCACATCTTCAAAATAATGCGGCTGACCCCTTGGCGGCATGTACATTTCCGCCTTCAGACCCATTCGACTCACGATCTTTTTGACGTCAGCAAAGAGGAGCGGGGAAGAGGCCTCAACATAGAGGAGCAATTGCTTTTTCTTCGTCAAAAAGACCGTCGCCCGAGCGGTGCGGCTGACGTCGGCTCGCTGCAAAATCACCGTATCGACGTCAACATCCAACCCAAATTTATCCTTCACCACGCGCTCCAGCGCCAAATCATCATATGTAGCCGAGTTCATAAACATATTATATCACCTCTTACCCCGGATTGGCGCCACTAAACCATTCAGCCCAGTCAAAATTAAAAGAGCCCGCCCCAATGAGCGGTACGTCTCACCTGGCAGGTGAGCGGGCTCTTTTGGGGTGGGCGCGCTAGGAGGCGACGGCAATAATGCCGATGACGATGAGTAACAAGGTAGCACCGAGCACCCTCGCTCTCCTTTTACTCAGTGACCCTGGGTCGACGCAAACCAGCAGCGGGCTGGCAAATGCCACCAGCAGGAACGTTGTCGGTAGCCCGGCGTCGGCACCGAGCCGCCAGCTCAGTCCACCAGACAAGAGGGCTAGCGCCAGCAGCACATAGCATCCCAGCTCGACGTGGGGGTCTATATTAGACACATGCGTGTCCCTGACCCGAGATTCGTCCTCCTTGGGCGGTTGAGCCCATTTTTCCGTCATTTTTTCTCCTACTCAAGGTTCTAGCCGCCCCAATAGCGACTCTCTGTTCTATTATATCATACTTTTCTAATTTTTGCAATACTTTTGCAGAAAATCATGGACTTTTACGCCTTCGTGTGATATGATATACACATTCAACACAACTAAATCGCATGCGAGGCGAGAAAGTAGATAATATATGGGGCTTCAGCTTAAAAAGTCAACCGCACTAGGTGGAAACGTAATAATAACTTTCATAGCGTTATTCGCGCTTGTAGCGCAACCGATGTACGGATTAGTGGCGAGTAAAGCGGTAGAAGCGCTCAGTACCACAGTAGGTAGTGAAGTAGAGCTCCGGCAAGCACTGACGGACGGTAAAGCAGACATTACGATAAACGGAAATATTGGTATTCAATCCCAAATATCAATTAATCACTCAACCACTTTCAATGGTGGTACTATCACTGCTCAAAGAGCTGGAACGTATGGATCCGATGATGCCGTCGTATATGTCACAGGTGCAGATACGGTGTTTACGGCGAATGGAACTGTCTTTGACGGCAACAACCAGGGTTCGAAACCACTGTTCAGCAGTAATAATAGCGACACAAGACGCCAGGGCATCAAGGTATATAATGGCGCTCAAGTCTATCTAAACAATGTCACCATAAAAAATGCCAAAAAGTCGGGTCTCCACGTGAACGGCACAAGTATTGCGACCGTTGAGAATATTACAACCAGCAATAACGGAACTCTATTTGGTGGTCTTGTTGCAAGTGACGGCGGAACCATAAACATAAACGGTAAGAGCACACACACTAACGAAACCATACACGCCAGGATTGATGGCAGCGGCACCATTAATGACAATAATCAGCAGTATTCTACTGGTAATATCAGAACTCTCAAATCAGCGCCTCTCGCGCCAAAAATCACCGCGCCAACCTCCACTATTACAACGGACTCCGCAGCTCTAACGTGGAACGCTCCGCCGGCACCCGCTGGTCGCAATGCGGCATACTCATACATTGTTACTTTTAATGGCGCCGCGCACGCCGCTACCGAGACATCATACCCACTCACAGGTCTTGCAAATGGGACCTATGCCGTCACAGTTCAATCCGTAGCGAAGTCCGGACTACTTGGCGGCACGGCCTCGTACTCTTTTACGGTTACAATTCCTGATACTGTTGCACCAAACATTCCGACATTTACGTATACTGCGACACCAAGTAATACCGCAAAAACAAATGGCAGCTACACCACAGAGAAAGATTTTAGGTTCAATCTGTCGTCCGATAGCGATACTGTGCGATACCAATTGAAGTATTGGAACGACATCCCCGGCTCTAAGTTTAAAAAGTCTACGCCATGGAATCCAACAGACACCTCTTGGAGCGGCCACATGATCTCACTTGGTGTTTATGAAGACTCATTTACTCAGGGCGAAGGTACGCACTCCTTCTCATTTAGCGCGTGCGACGCGGCTGGTAATTGTTCTTCATATGGCAACCCCTTCGTGATTACATATGACAAGACGGCACCAGATGCACCGCAACTGCTAACACCAGATAATAATTCGTACACCTCAAATCGTGCTTTCACGAACAAATGGGGGAAAGTTGATGGCGCAGTCGGCTACCAGTACCGCACTTCGAATACCATGAATGGTAGTGAGCTAGGCTCAATTCTTTACTGTGACGGCTCGGTAGCCGCAAGTGACGGCTGTAACGGTGCCGCGTACCATCTTGTACCTAATAATTTCCTGGTGGGTGATACTACCATAACAAGGGGAAATAGCAACACGCCAGAAGGTGATTATTACTGGCAAGTTCGCGCAATTGATGCTGCCGGTAATACTGGACCATGGAGTACCATCTACAAAGTAACCGTTGATGTTACGGCACCAGCAATACCTTCAAATCTGAGCTGGCTCGACTCTAATAATCAGAACACATCAAACGGCTTTACAAATATCCAAAAGGGTACTCTCAGCTGGAAAAATGCCACACCCAGTGATGTAGACCATTATGTCTACAAATTCTGGACGGATATTCCTGATTACTTTAAGGGCCAGGACAACGCTTCGACAACAAGTAGTAATGGGTATATTACAACAACACCAACAGGCGGGTCAATCTGGACTGACTTTGCTAATAAAGAGGGCACATATTACTTCTGTGTCGAGGCTGTCGATCGGGCAAATAATAACTCTGGCTGCAGCGACACGCTCGCAATTACGTATGACAAGACTGCGCCAGTGATTGAAAACCCGTCAATCACGAAAGATCTGACAAACGAGTATAGTGTAATCTTGGACGGTAAGGTATTTGACACTAATCTCAAAAATTATAACGTTCGTATCTATGAAGACAATAAACTGAACCAGGCCAAACCGGGTATTGCCTATACTGGCACATCTAATGCTGATGGTGAACTAGCAACATTGAATATTAGAAACCTGGCTGATGGTAGATACTGGGTACACATCTGGGCGGAAGATCAGGCTGGAAACCTTCGTGGCGACATAGGCGACAATATTTATATACCCTTTACAATCGATCGTACGCCACCCGAAGTAACCACTAGGAGCATTGCTACCTCGACAAATACCCGTCCAACCATCACTGGCACAGTGAAGGATGCTCACACTATTAAATCCGTTGAAGTAAATATTGATGATGGCGCTACCTGGAACAAGGCTACGGTGAGCGGCAATGACTGGTCATTCTCCGTACCTACTCCATTATCCGTTGGGACGCACAAAGTGGTTGCTCGTGCTACGGACGCCTTAGATAACGTAAGTAGTCATGACAAGACTACTAACACGACAAAAGGGTATTGGCAAGAATTCACTATCAACCCCATCCGAACTGGAGGTAGTACCGATAATAGGAGCCAATCAACCACCAACACCGCCACCCCTCTACTAAACAACGCTAACGCTGCCACATTCGCCCCAATCACTGGCGCGGTGACTACAGACGGCACCAACACAACCAACTCGGATGAGGGCGATGTAGCGGCAGCTGCGACTCAGTCGGCCGAGACAAATGAAGATGGAGAGGTCTTAGCGGCTGAAAACAACAAGCAAGCATGGTCACTTGTTAATTTACTCCTAACTATTGGCATCGTGCTAGCAAGTCTTGTTGCACTCTCAGGCCTCGGACGTAAAGAAAATCGACGCGCTGCGGTTCGTATTCTCTCGCTCGTACCTGCAGCGGGTGCACTAGTATTACTCTTCGCAGCCGAGAACTTCACTGCGCCAATGGGCTGGGTAAATACATGGAGCTGGCTCATGGCAGCAATTGCGCTTGCGCAAATTATCATTCTCTCAATGACGCGCAAGTCCAGCGACGTCGAGTAAGTACCTAGAGCAAAATACGAGCGTCTCAACCCATTGAAATGCTCGTATTTTTTATGGAAAGATGATATGCTTATAGTATCGTGGCAACAAAAAAACAAACAGCTACCCTAAAACATCATATAGCCCGCACGAAAAAACGCGCGTCATTGGCGTTCATACCCAAAAAAGAAAATCAATACCGGCCGCACCTTATCCGTCGCTACAGTCTTTTGGTTCTCATAGCGATTGTCATTGGGCTTCAGTTTGGTTATAATTTCACGAAAACAGGAAGTATTCTTGGTCAAATTGTGACTATTACACCCGCGGGACTCCTTGCCGAAACGAACGATCGGCGCACCGAGGCGAGCTTGCCGCCATTGACCCTCAATCCGCAACTATCTCAAGCGGCCCAGGAAAAGGCTAACGACATGCTTGCGCATCAATATTGGTCCCATACTTCACCATCTGGCGTTGAGCCGTGGACATGGATTGACGACTCCGGTTATTCATATGAGGAGGCAGGGGAGAATCTTGCAAAGAACTTTACTACGGCAAGCGCGACAGTTTCAGGCTGGATGGCATCTGAAGGACACCGGGAGAATATCTTGAAGGCGTCATATCAAGATGTGGGGTTTGCGGTTGCAAGCGGAGAGCTGGATGGCTCGCCGACAACCATCGTCGTGGCGCTATATGCAAAACCTGTTCGTAGCACGAGTAGCTTCATTGCCTCCGCGTCCACGATCGCGCCAACGGAATCTTCTACCGCCTTATCGCCGGCAGCACGCATTGGTATCGCCATCCAATCCCTCACACCCGCCGCAATCACCAGCATCGCTCTGCTATTCATAGCCGCAACCGTGGCCACGACCGCGCACGCGTATCGCTCAAAGTTACCGAAACGTATGCAAAAAACCTGGTACAAAAAACACGGCGCTATAAAGGCATCGGGATTGTTAGCAATCGCCGCCTTTATTGTCCTACTATACGGTGGCGGGCAGATTTAACTCTTTAGATTTGCTATAATATATCTATGACTTTTCTTTCGCGCTACGAAACATTAAACGACAATCAGCGAGCAGCGGTAGATCATCTCTATGGACCGCTCCTCGTTATCGCAGGACCCGGCACGGGCAAAACCGAGCTTTTAAGCATGCGAGCAGCGCACATTTTACAAAAAACCGACACGCTTCCATCTAGCATCCTTTGCCTCACTTTCACCGAGAGCGGGGCAGTCAACATGCGAGAACGCCTGCGGGATATCATTGGCGAGGATGCATATAAAATCGCAATTCATACATTTCACAGCTTTGGCACGGAGATTATAAATCAGCACCGCGAATATTTCTTCCGCGGTGCGGAAATGAAACCAACCGATGAGCTCACCCAATATCAAATCCTGCAAGAGCTCTTTGGCGAGCTTGACTGGCAAAATCCTTTAAGTACCAAAAATAACGATGCGTTTGTCTATCTGCCTGATACGCTGCGCACTATTTCAGAATTCAAACAGAGCGGTTTGACTCCGGATGAACTGAGGCTCATTGTCGATGATAATGAGCGAGTACTCGACGCCATCGTCCCTGATATCGCACAAGTATTTAGCGCGAAAATCAGCAAAAAAACCATCTCCGAATTCGCACCGCTCGCGCAAAAAGCCGCCGAACTCGAGGCCGCCGCGCTTCCAAGTGCAATCACCCCGTATCATAACGTCCTCGCGCTGAGCCTAGCTCATGCTGCGCAGGAAGCAATCGATTCCGACAGCACGAAGCCTATTACCGCTTGGAAAAACTCCTGGTGCGAAAAAGACGCGAATAACGAATTCACGCTCAAAGACGTGCGAGCCGCCGAGAAATTTCGCGTCGCCATCGATATCTATGAGCGATACCAACAAGTACTGTCCGAACGACAATTATTTGACTATGATGACATGATTTTGTCCGTTCTGCGCGCCTGCGAGACAAATGCCGACCTTCGCGCCAACCTGCAGGAGCAATATCAATTCATTATGGTCGACGAATTCCAGGACACCAGCTTGGCGCAGCTGCGTCTCTTGTTTACGTTGACCGGCGAAGAGTTAGAGCCAAATATCATGGCAGTGGGCGATGATGACCAAGCGATATTCAGCTTCCAGGGCGCGGATATTGGTAATATTCAACGCTTTCGAGAGAGATACAACAATCCTCCAATCATTGTTTTGACCGATAATTACCGTTCGAACATTGAGGTCTTGACGAGCGCGCGCACGGTTATCACCCAGGGAACCGACCGGCTAGAATATACCATCACCAGCCTTTCAAAAGAACTTACCGCCCATGCGTCAAGCGACGGGGCGCGGGTTGCCATACATGAATATCAAACACCCGCCGAAGAGCGAGCGGGCGTCGCATCATCAATTTCCCAGCTCATTGAATCGGGCGTCAAACCCGAGGACATCGCCATACTCGCCCGCCGGCACAATGAACTTATCGACCTTTTGCCATACCTGAGCGCCAAAAATATCGCCGTAAATTACGAACGGCGCGACGACGTATTGGAGCAGGATATCGTACGTATATTGGAGCAACTCGCAAGAATAATATTATCCATACATACATCCCGCCACGACGAAACCAATACGCTACTACGCGACGTTATTGCTCATCCAGCCTTCGGCTTTAGCGCCCATGATATTTGGTCGCTCAGCCTGCAAGCGTGGCGAAACCGTGCGCTGTGGCTTGAGACCATGCGCGCCACGCCGGGCCTCGCCCCATTCGCAAACTGGCTTATTGAAAGAGCTAGCCAAGTCCCGACCGAACCGCTTGAGCGTCAACTCGATATACTGCTTGGACGAGATGAAAGCGAGGGAGAATATATTTCGCCGCTTGCATCATACTTTTTCAGTACCGGCAACCTTCAGAAAAAGCCGGACGCTTACATATCCGCCCTGGAGTCCCTCAGAACACTTCGCGACCGCCTAAGAGAACATTACGATACGACCAATCCGACGCTCGCGCAACTCATCGACTTCATTGACCTCTATCGTTCCACCGGTACGCGCCTGACGACCGTTCGCGCGCATGCCGATAGCCTAGCCGGCGCCATCCACCTCATGAGCGCGCACAAGGCCAAAGGCCTGGAATTTCCTCATGTCTTTATTGTCGGGGCGGTGGACAGCGGATGGGGTGAGAAGTCCCGTAGCCGCTCGCGCCTTATCCGCTATCCAGCCAA
>JARKOR010000116.1 GCA_029975625.1 Nanosynbacter sp.
CAGAATTTCGCCAAGCGCGTCGCGATTCGTTTGCATGAGCTGCTCGTTTTTCGCGATTTGCGCCACCAAATCATCGTGCTTTTGTTGGCTCTCGGCAATTTGCGCTTGAATTGCGCTCACCTGAGCATTAATCTCGTCAAGTGCGCCCTGAAGGGTCGTCGCAACCTGTCCTAATCGATCCGCCTCGCTGCTATACTGCTGAACCTCGTTTTCTTTGGCCTTAATTTCCGCGTCGTAATCACGCGCGAATACCAACGAACCAAGGTGAAAAACACCAGTACCTGCCATCAAAACCGCCATAGATACGGCAGTCGCCTGGGCAATAAACGTTTTTGAAACTGTTTGTGTGGTGGACCGTTTCATATCTCCATTTTAGCACAAGCGTCTTCCAGTGTCAACCCCGCTGTCCATTTTGTCTAGTAGTTTTTACAACAAAGGAGTGTTTCGTCCTGGGCGCTCTATTATCTTCGCTTATGTCTAGGCATCCAGCCGCGGCGGCGTTTTTCTTTGTGTGGTGAGTTGCGGCGAGGATCGCCAAGGCGCTGCATGAAATCATCGCCAAGATAGGTTTCAAGATTTGCAAGGGCTAGGAAATGACGCTTTTGGCTGGGCGAAAGCTCGTGAAGCGACACGATACCGTTTGCAGACCGCTTAACCTCCTGCTCAACTTCTCTTAGCGCGACATTTGGCACTTTCCGATGAAACCGCCTAAGCGTTCGTTGCTGGTGACTCATTTTTTCATATGCCCATTTACTATATTCCCGCACGAATGCTTTTCGATGTTCCGCCGTATGCTCCTCAACCGGTTCTGCCGCGCCCATGAGGACTTTCTTGCCAAACTGTACCCGTTCACGCCACGCCAGACCCCCAAGGCGCGGGTCGTACGTTAATTGCCTGCCGCGCTTGCGATTCGCATTCGACATGAGACCGGTCAGTATGTCGACCGGTACTTCAGTCACGTCTTGCACGAGATGGAGTGTCTCCAAATCTCCGCCACGCATCGGCACTTCAAGATCAAACGGCGCTCCCGCAAGAAGCTTACCGCGCATGACAACCGTCGTTTTCGAAAGATTTCGCACATCGCCCGTCTGTATATGCTCAACCTGCCCTCGTTCATTCACCTGCCAAATTTGATGAAGTTGCCCGGCAATAATCGCCCGAATCAACGCCTGACGCTCCCCGTCGATTACCGATTCCGGCTCATTTAGTACCAACCCAAGGTCGCGATAAAGCCGCTCGCGTACCTCCGTCGCCTTATCGATCTGTTTCGTGACAATTCCCATTGTTTCTCGGTCCTCGTCCGATAGTTCCAAAGCAGCCCGGTACACATCGTATTGCGCCAGAAAATCCGACTGTTTTTCCTTTGTAAGAGATCTCCAGGAAATTCCCGAGACACTACTCCGAACGATACCGCCAACTTCTTGAATCGCAATCATTGTCGCAAGTTTACCCCGCACCGCCTCGTCTTCCCCCTGAACCTCCACCAACATACGTCCGAAAGATGATTCTACCGGAAAATGTTCCATCGCCTGCCCAATGTGCGTAACTTTGCCATCGTACGTCATTGCCCCGAGCCCCACTAACGTCCGCTTCGCTCGGCGAATCGCCGCCTTGCTTGGGTCGTGATAAAAATCAAGATCCTCGATATCCATGCCGATATTGGCAAGCCTTAGCGTCAACCGATCGATGTGCTTGCGAAGAATTTCCGGTGTTGGATAGGCTGGTCGATCTTCAAACGAGGCGCACGGCATGTCGTTTAGCGCGGCTAAGACATATTCGCCAGGCCGCGTTCGCCCCGCTCTGCCCGCCCGCTGTAAACTGTCAGCCTGAGAAATCTGCGCCATAAACAAACCCTCCACGCCGCTTCGAACCTCGCTCCGCCGCTCAAGACCGCTATCAATCACCAGGTCGATATCATCAATCGTCACGCTTGTTTGGGCAATGTTAGTCGAAAGGATAATCTTACCATTCGGATACGAAGCGAAAGCCTTCTGCTGGTCTTCAACCTCAAGCTGGCTGTGGAGCGGAATCAGTGGCACCCCTGCCTCAAGTGCCTTGTCGCCAAACGCATCCATAATATTCTGGATTTCCGCCTTACCAGGCAAAAACACCAGCACGTTTCGCCCCGTCCGTTCGTCCAGCTGTATTCGAAGCTCGTTCATGAGGTCCCCGCTCACGCGTTTTGTAACAGGAAAATACCGCCCAGGGATAGAAATAACCGCCGTCGTGCCATAATATTCGGCCAAACTCTCCGTTTCAATCGTCGCGCTCATCACCAGAACCTTAAACCCAGGATCTTCCTGGACTCGTTTTTTCGCCCATGCAATGAGGACTTCCATATTTTCATTCCATTCATGCACTTCGTCGAGCACAAGAATCTGCTTTTTTCTCACCCCAATGCCCGTCAATTCGCGCACCATCTGAAGCCCGTCGGTACAGTAAAGGATTTTCGTCTGGCCGCTGTCGTCGCGCTCATGCGCCGTTCGATAACCAATAATTTCGCTCGCGTCCTCCGCGTGCCGCTCCGACCATTCCTCCCGTACGCGTTTCATTAAATTTCGTGCGGCCAAAATTCGGGGTTGCGTCACAATAATGCGCTCGTAGCCGTGTTCCGCCAAGTACTGCGGCACCTGCGTACTCTTCCCCGCGCCTGTTTCGGCCGTAAGTATCACCACCTGATTGCGATCAACGGCGTCCGTTATTACATCTTTAAATTCAAGAGTCGGAAGATCGTGAAATGTGTTTGTGTTTTGTGTCATTTGTTCCAGTATATCATTAAATCTTTCTAACTACGCTATATATGGTGTATATACGCTATATATAGCGTAGTTAGAAGCACAGTCCATGCTCTAGAAGGAGGTATCTCGCCGCTTAAAGGCAATGACGCCACCCGCGGCGAGAACAACACCAATCGCACAAAAGACAATTAATGGGCACCAGATCACTGGCTCGACGGGTACGGCCGCGACGTGCGAAAGCAGCGAAAGGTCCGTAATCCATTCGTTAAGCCCTAGCATTGGAGCAACCCAAAGCGCAAACGTAACATATCCGAAGTAAATCCAGCCAACCAATCCTGCCGTTCGGGGCATAAGACCAAACAGCGCTATGTAAAGCCCGACGAACACGAGCACCACTGGCATGTACGAAAGACTAGCCAATACATACTCGCTGACGCTAAGACTCATATCAGAGGCTAGAGAAACGACAAGCGCCATAACACCACCCGCAAGAGACAACAGGATGATACTACCGCCCAATACAACCAGGCTATGGAGACTCAGCCATTTCAACCGGGAAAATCGAGTCGCTAGCAGTTGTTCAACGTGTCCATTTACCTCCTCATTCCGCAGCCTACCTAACGCCTGCAATACATACGCGAGCACCATTAATACCATCATGGCAAGCATTGCCGCCAAAAAGGATGGAATAATCGCGCCCGTACCGCCCATTGCCTCAATAAGATGACGCATTTGTTCAGACTCCTCATATACACCTCCCATCGCCGGCACCAGAGCTCCAATTGTAGCCGCCATGGTCACAATACCCATGCCCCAACCTATCAGAACGTTCTTTTGTAGTTTCCACGTCAAGCCAAATGGTGTGCGCAGAAAATTCGAAGCTCTAGAGCGGCCTCTTCGCGGAGGAAGAATTCCCGAGCCCACGTCCCGCATGCTCAATAGCCAAAAAGCTAATAGGCTAAAAAGGATTGATGCAACCATCGTAATAATAAGCGGCGACCAGTCAGGAAACGTCAAAGCTCGCGTTGATTGCAGCCAACCAAACGGACTAAGCAAACTTGGCCACTCTGCCTGAATAACCCCCTGCTCATCCGCGTGTCCAAGAAAATCACCAACGCCACGAAGTAAAAATGCTAGTCCAATCAAACTGGCCAACACGCCATTCGCCGAACGAGCGCTCTGGACAAATTGCGCCACGACAGCCGCGATACACGCCCAAACCATACCAAATGCCCCAAAGGCAGCACCATATAGCCATACGTCCGCACCGTCTAGTGGAGCCTGCACAACAATTAAGCCAATCGCGATAAGCGCTGCCATGACAGCGTTAACCAAGAAAGCTACGATGAGCGCGCTTGCGAGCGCCGAACCCCTATGCGCTCGCCCGGAAAGAACAAGCTCTTGGGCGCCCATTTCCTCGTTCTGGCGTGTATGACGGATTATGAACAGCGTGTTCATAAATGCTATTGCCAAGCCCAACCACAGCGTCGTTTCAATAGTCATGAACGCGCCAAATGTCGGCGCATCCATTGGACCTGTCAAAAAAATACCCGCCGGATTTGCACTAAACGTTTGGTACATCACCATGATACTTGCCGCATCACCATATACGTTTTGCAGTAGTGGAACCATCGCAACGAGCGACAGAACAACCGCGAATAACCAGATTGGCAGCTTAGCCCTATCGCGACGCAATATTAGCCGAATAAGCGTTCCTGTGCCCGCAAACATCATACATCTCCATATTTACTAAGGAAAAGTGATTCAAGGTTAGCGTGTTCACGTTTCAACTCGGCTAGCGTATAGACCGATACCGCTTTCCCCTCACGAATAATCGTTACTCGATCACAGAGCGCCTCTGCCTCGCTGAGGATATGACTTGACAATAAAATCGTTTTGCCTCTTGTCTTGAGCGCGCGAATTTCATCTTGAAACACCTGTTCCATCAGAGGGTCGAGCCCGCTCGTGGGTTCATCGAGGATATACAGGTCGACATCACTCGCCAGTGCCGCTACCAATGCCACTTTTTGACGGTTCCCTTTTGAATAGGTACGGAATTTCTTCGTTGGATCGAGTTCGAATTTCTGAAGTAACTCCACACGGCGCCCTTCGTCAAGCCCGCCGCGAAGACTTCCCAGAATATCAATAATTTCGCCACCGGTTAAGTTTGGCCAAAAACTAACATCGCCGGGGACATATGCCAAGCGTTTATGCAGCTGGGCCGCGCTGCGCCATGGATCGCGACCAAACAACGCCGCCTCGCCGCTCGTTTTGCGAAGAAGGCCAAGCAATATGCGAATTGTCGTTGACTTCCCTGCTCCATTCGGGCCCAGAAAACCATGCACCTCTCCCTCCTGGACGGTCATATCAAACTCGTTTAGCGCCGTCACCGATCCAAATTTTTTCGTAAGATGTTTTGTTTCAATTATCGGTTTTTTATCCATATTCCTATTATACCACTAATTTGTTAGTGCTTTCCAAGATGCGCTCAAATTTTGAGGTATTTTCTTGTTGCGATATATGCCGAAACTACGCCAATGGTCGCACCGACGCCAATCATCGCGAGAACTACCAGCCATGCGTATGATGTCAAAATTTGCAATGTTCCCTCAATTGGTATCTCGTAGCCCACCAATCCGTCTTTGATTGAAAAGACCAGGACATATCCAATTACCGTTGCTATAATTGCCGCGATCAGTCCATAAATAACCGCCTCAATCAGGAATGGACCCCGAATAAAGCCGCGCTCCGCACCAATCAGTTTCATCATGTGGATTTCATCCTTGCGGTTGAAGATTGCCATGCGAATCGTGTTAAAGACCACGAGCGAAGATATAATAACAAATACTAATGTCGCAATACCGCCGCCAATTTCCGCCAAATGCACCCAACTGCCAATTCGTCCAATGGTCTGTTGCTGCTTATCCCCGCGGAACGATGGCTCCTTAGAGGGGTCGTGTAGCTCCTCGTAGAGCGCATCACTTTCCACGAACTCATTCAGCGAGCTTGTATCGTTAATATCCGTCAGATTGATACGAAGCGTTGCCGGCATCTTGTTCGAGGCCTCTTTAATTGCCTCAAGCGTATCGGCATCTTGCTTATTTTGCTCCGCTTGCTGCGCCCTGGCTTCATCTGAACTAATGTAGCGAACAGATGCAACGTTATCGAGTTTCTCTACACGCTGTTTTAATTCCATCACCTGAGCCTCTGGCGCGTCGCTCTTGAGGTACATTGACATATCAACCCGGTTGCTAATGAACGCTACCGTTTCAACCAGCACATTACGCGCCACCATGGTCGAAAAGATAATCAATAGCGTCACCGCCATAACCGCCGTCGCAGCTACGGTAAGCCAAATATTGCGGCTGAAGTTGCTAATACCATAATGCACCATCCGCATGAAGGTCAGCGTACGGCGCCGACGCTGCTTTTGTATCTTTGCTGTCGCGGCTTTTTTGCTTGGTTTCTCACTCATTGCTTATAGCTCCCCCGCGCTTCATCTGAGGTAATCTTACCATGATCAATCGTAATCACGCGGCGTTTCAATTTATTCACGATATCGACATTGTGAGTTGTCAGCAATACGGTCGTGCCGTATTTGTTAATCTTTTCAAGAAGCCGGACAATTTCCCAGCTATGTTTCGGGTCAAGGTTTCCTGTCGGCTCGTCGGCAATCAGGATTTTCGGTTGGCGCACCACCGCCCTGGCAATCGCCACGCGCTGTCTCTCGCCGCCGGAAAGCTGGTGCGGAAAGCTTTTTTCCTTGCCCTCAAGCCCCACGAGACTGATAACTTTTGGTACGGTGCTCTTAATCTCACGGCTGGTCATTCCGGCAATTTCTAGCGCGAAGGCCACGTTTTCGAACACTGTACGGTTTGGAAGCAGCTTAAAATCCTGAAATACCACGCCAATTTTACGCCTGAGAAGTGGAATATGCTTGTCCCTCAACGTGTCATAGTCGATACCGCCAACGACAATCTTCCCGCTGGAAGGTTTTTCTTCCCGAGTTAGCAGTTTCAACAGCGTCGATTTTCCCGCGCCGCTCGTCCCCACCAAGATAACAAACTCGCCCGCGCTAATATGCACGCTTATACGATTAAGCGCTGGCTTGCTTACCTTTCCATACGTCTTTGTTACCCTATCTAGCAGTATCATCCTAGTATGTAGTATAGCATTATTTAGATAAAAGCGCGAGCGATTTGCCAATCGAAACACGAAAGCTTAGGCGGCAGTGTTCTATAGAGGCGCCGGGCCAGGGATATTAATATAACAGACAGTTTTGTCTGAGGTAGTACTATTACTGTAATAATCATGTACCCCCGAGGTTGGTGTCAAGAGAAAAACTAGTTTTCTTTCGCTTCAGATTCTAGGAAGCTATTGATAAACCCATCGATCTGCCCATCAAGCACTTTTTGCGCATCTTTTTCCTCGTACTTCGTGCGCGTATCCTTCACCAAAGTGTACGGATGGAGGACATAATTGCGTATTTGACTACCCCAGTTAGCCGACTCGCCAGCGCGAAGATCGGCGATTTTATCGGCATGTTGCTCAAGCTGCATGGCAAGCAGCTTGGAGCGCAAAATCTTGAGCGCCGTCTCTTTGTTCTGAATCTGGCTGCGCTCATTTTGAATAGCCACCACAATTCCCGTCGGTATATGCGTTACGCGCACCGCCGAGTCGGTCGTGTTCACGCTTTGCCCGCCATGCCCGCCGGAGCGATAGACATCGATTTTCAAATCATTCGCATCAATCTCAACCTCGTCCGGCGCGTCAATCTTCGGCAAAACTTCCACAAGCGCAAAACTGGTTTGGCGTAAATTATCACTATTGAACGGGCTGAGGCGCACTAGGCGATGCACGCCATTTTCCGAACGCAATTTGCCGTACGCGAACGGACCGGAAATCTCCAAGACCACTGTCTTAATGCCCGCGTCATCGTTGGTCGAACACTCCAAGGTTTCAGTTTTCATGTCGGATTTCTCGGCCCAACGCAAGTACATCCGCTCCAGCATCGCCGCAAAATCCTGCGCATCTAACCCGCCGACACCAGCGGATATTCTGACGACTGCCTCGCGCTTGTCATACTTGCCGCTAAACAGCAGATCGGTCTTTCTTCGAGCAAACTCCTGCTCAAGGGCGTCAATTTGCGCTTCAAACTCAGGCAATAGGTCGTCATCGCCAATCTCCATCAATTCCGAAATATCGTCCAATTGCACCGCCAGCGTCTGCCATGGCTGAATTGTCTGGCGAATGCTCGCCGCCTTCTTCGCCAACCCTTGGGCAGTATCAGGATTGTTCCACACTTCCGGCTGATTAAGCTGCTCATCGACACCGACAAGCTCTTTTTCCAGCGTCTCAAACTGCAGAGCGTCCTTCGCCCGCGCCACCTGAACACTCAGCTCGTCAATTCGTTTTTTCAGCGGTTGCATATGATTACTATTATAGCACGTTTGCGACAGAGGTAATCTTGCCTGTTTATTGACTATTTTGTTTTTATGTGGTAATATATTATCAACCTCTCGCTCAACCGAGTTAGAGGAAGTGTTTGGATGGGAGTAGAAATGGGAACTTTCGTGTTCTGGGTGGGAGCGGTGACGTTCTACGTCCTTGTATGGCTCAGCCCTTTACTATCGGAGACGCGCCAGTGGGCGATGTGGAGCTGGATGTCCTCAATAGTCGGTGGCCTTGGCCTGATGATCAAGGCACGAACGGATCTCGGCCATACTGGATGGGAGCCATCCCTGGCAAGGGACATCTTCGACTGGCTCATCATCATCTTCGGCTTGCTGATTGCCCTCCGCAAGCCCCCAAAAAGGCCCCGTGTATAACGGAGCTACAACAAAAGCTCAACCGCGAAAAGTAGCTCGCTGAGGCGACCCCACGTCACCCAGCTTGAGCTCACCTCGGTTGGGCTACTTTTCATGTTTGGC
>JARKOR010000121.1 GCA_029975625.1 Nanosynbacter sp.
GCTTTGTGTCAACCGGCCTAACGTACCCACTAACCGGGAGGTACAAGGCCTTCCACTTTAGGGGAGGAGTAGTTGACTAATCCCAGCCGTACGAGATCCACACTCTGGTATGATATAGCATGATGGCAAGCCTACTCTTCTATTATGTGAATCATTCTCGCGAAGAAAGAGGGGCAAGGTGGCTTTTGGGGGTTTAGCTCGGCCCGTTTGAGGCGCGATCTGGACCGTGGCGGGAATTTGAAGGCCGGGGATGCGTGCGCGACGGACATCAGAAAGAGCAGGAAATGAAACACTTCCGGCATGAAAAGCGGAACGGCCCAGGGGACGAATGTGTTAGCAGATCGTTAGGAGAGCCAAATGGTTCGCAAGCTTCGTCTGCAGAAAACGTGATCCGGCAGTGGAACTGCGGCGGCGCACCCGCGCAGGAAGCTGCGGGGCATCCAAGGCGCTGCCGAATGAAGTTAGAACAGGTTAAGTTGATTCAAACTTATGTTGAATACGTATGCCCATTATCCCCGATGCAAGCTATAATAGCGATCTTCAACGTCTAGCCCTTGCGCTCCATCTCAGATAGGTAATGGTTTAGCTGGTCGTTCACAACATCCTTTAGACTGCATTTCGCATTGAAGCCCAGATTCTCGATCTTCGTAGTGTCCGATAGGAGAATCGGAACCTCTGCCGGCCTGAATCTATTAGGATCAAAGGCTATTTTTATTCTCTTTGAATCCGCATAAGCCACGATACCACCGTCCTCCAGCGTGAACTCAAGATTTCCGCGAAGCATCATGTCATCGACCTTAGTCTTCTCGAAGCTTATGCCGAAAATCTCCTTAGTGTCCGACGCGATTGGATCCTCTACCACTTTGTCTCCTTTTAGAGTCTCGATTTTGCTGACAGGATAGCCCGCTTCTGCCA
The DNA here is from genome assembly GCA_029975625.1 of Nanosynbacter sp. Taxonomy (GTDB): domain Bacteria; phylum Patescibacteriota; class Saccharimonadia; order Saccharimonadales; family Saccharimonadaceae; genus Nanosynbacter. Next base: position 916 of record JARKOR010000121.1, read on the forward strand.
GGCTTATCAGCAGGTAGCTCAAGACAGAGTTGGTCCTCATCGATCCCTGGTTGTATACCTCTCCATATTTACCATTCTCCGCCAAGAGCATGTACCCATCGGCTATGTCTGAGACATGGCTCCAATCCCTGAAGGCATTGACATTTCCAATAGTTATGGAATCAGTCTCCCCAAGTTTTAGTTTCATCACCTGGCTCGTCGCAACTGAAGTGACGAACATGATTCCGCGTCCTGCGCCCTCATGGTTGAATGCCCTGGAGACTACCGTTTTAATACCATAAGAGTGCCAGTAGTTTCTCATGAGGAAATCACCGTAGACCTTGCTCACCGCGTAGGGTGACATCGGTCGGAGGGGATTTGCTTCAGATATGGGAACCTCTGGAATCATCTGCGGCTCAGGAAAAACTGTTCCATATTTTTCAAGGGCACGTTTGTACTGATCTTTCGAAGAGATTACCAGGCCATATTCTTCACTGCTCCCTGCAAAAACAACTACAGGGTCCATGTCCTTGATCCTAATGGCTTCGAGGAGATTTGCTGTACCACCGCAGTTCCCACTCATGGTCTCCAGGGGATCTATGAAGGATCGGGGAACGAAAGACTGTGCGCCAAGGTGAAAGACTATATCCGGGCGGCTGACAGAAAGCGCGCTCCCTAGGCTGGATATATTTTCAAGATCCCCCTCCAGGAGGTGAACCTCGCGGGCTATGCCAAGCCTTCTCAGGTTGTTCGGCACAGCGCCATCTGCCCTTCGTCTTAAAATCCCATAGACTTTTGCCCCTTGATCAATGAGCATTTTGGCTATATAGGACCCGACGAATCCGCTGATACCAGTAATCAAAATATTTTTATTATTTACGCTCATATCCAATCCTCAATAATAATCCACCAGCTTGCTTATCCCTTCTTCCAGGGTAAATTGGGCCTCAAACTTCAGGATCTCTCTGCACTTGGACGTATCAGCCAGCGTATGACGCACGTAATTTTTGATCGGGTTTTCCGTATACTCGGGCTCTATGGCAGACTCAAGCTTCTGGTTTAGCATTCTTATTACGTCGTTGAAGCTATATGCCTTCCCAGTTCCTGCGTTGAGAACTCCGTGATAATTTGAGTCCATGGCCAGTTGAAGGGCTCTTACAATGTCTTTGACGTAGGTGAAGTCTCGGGTCTGGGACCCATCTCCGAATATCACTGGGGACCTGCCCTCCTGCATCTCCCACAGGAACTGAGTGACCATGTTGGCGTACTGCTTTTTGGTCCTCTCCTTTGGTCCATATACAGAGAAGAACCTCATGCCCACAGAGTTAACATCGAAGAGTCGCTTGTAGAGCTCTGCTATCCTCTCTATTGCCAGCCGGGCCTCAGTGTAGTAGTCGGTCACCCCAATGACCATATCCTCTCGGTGGGGAGGAAGAAGGCCGTTGTAGAGGGATGAGGACGATGCGTAGATAACTCTAGCACCCGTCCTGCGGGCCAACTCAAAGATAGCGGTGGTTCCATTGATCGCTTCACCAACCAGAAAAGGATCTTTCTTATACATGGGGGATGAAGATGGTATTCCTAGATGGTAGATCTCTTCTGGATTCAGGTCCAGACGGGGAATTTGGTTGCAGCTTGCTTGAACTACCTTCAGGCGACCATCCAAATCATCCAGATTGGTTTTGCTGCCTGTGTGCATGTTGTCTAAGACAACCACCTCTTCTCCCGACGCCAAGAGATCTTCTGCCAGATTAGAACCTATGAAGCCTGCGCCTCCTGTGACTAATATGCTCATCGTAAATTCGCCCCTGGAAATATTACTTTATATTGAAGCAATATTTTATGGATTCATATTTATGCAATTATCTTTGAAGTGCAAGTGAATTACACTAGAGGTATTTAAAATTGGTGTTTATGCCCATGCGGAAATGTTATGCAGTATTATCAATTTTTTAGCAGGCTGACGCTAGATGCACCGGCGAATGAAGCCGCTTTTGTATCTTGATGACAGATGGCAAGCTTAACGATTCACTTCCATGGGCTCTCCGCCCCTCAATCTATTCTCGACATCTGAGAAGAACTCTAAAGCTTTCTTCTCAAATTCCTCCTTGGTGAATTTTTTACTTCTATTATACGCATTTTTTGCCATCTTCTCGCGGAGACAATCGTCGTTGATCAGCTTCAAAGTATATGACTTAAGTTCCTCTTTTGATGTAAACCTAAACCCGCTGATTCCATGCTCGACAATTTCCCTCTGCCCTCCGCCATCGATTACAACCGGCACACAATAATTTTGCATCGCTTCCACTGTAGTCATGCCAAAGTGCTCTATCAGGCGAGGGTCAATTTCATCAAGACCACACGCGTGCCAGAAGATGGATGCTTTGCTGTATAATTTTTTGATTTTATAATTATTTAAATTTGTGGAAATTTCGATATTACTAATTCCTTTCGCCCTTTGCTTGACTTTATCATAGTATGGATTTACTTTTGGCGTACCGCCAGCGAGGACCAGTTTCCATTCCTTTTTTATACGTTTATCTTTTTTGCATAGGTCTACGAATGCATCAATCATTTCCAACTGCTTTTTGCTTCCACCTGTCTCAAATCTGGCCACAGACAGAATCATTTTCTCTTTCTCACCAAGGTCACTTGTATCATTGAACATGTTGACTGGTGGATATAGGCGCAATGTGCAGTCAAGTCCCCATTTTTGCTTTAACCAATGAGTGGTATAGTTGCTATTTGTAATCACATAGTCATATCTATCTACGCTGAAAAATTTACCTTTATCTTTATCTGGAAAGTGGCATATAAACGCAGATAGGCTGGATAAAGGTCTTACTTTCGTAAGCATATTTGCGTTTATAAATATATCATAATTAATACTTTCATTTTTTATAACATCAAAAGGATTTTTATCTTGATGAACTATCATGCATTCATCTATGATGTAGATACCTCTTTCTTCGAAAAAGGGTATTTTTATTATCTTTAGCTTGCATCTGGATAGGTCAATGTCGAACCATTCGCGGTACTTTTCCAGGCTGATATCTTTATTGACGATGTATGTAATATCATATCTATCTTGAAGTATCTGTGCAAGCTCTGCTACGTATCTCTGACCCCCACCCGCGAAATGAAACGCGTGGTCATAAATTCCTACCCTAATTTTCCTCAAATCCAATGCAACTTCGAGCTGGGAAAAAAAATTTAGGGCTTTTTGTGCTCCAAAAATATCTGGAATAATATCGGATAACTCCTTTAGGGATCGGTTGACAGTTTTTGTATCATTATTTTCTGCTAACTTTTTTACCGCCTGAATCAAGGAGTGATATAGGTTCTCATGCTCTCTCTTAATATAAAAATGAGACGTCTCGATACTTTCTGCTAATTTTTGTGGAAAATGTTTACCTATAAGGAGCAATCTGTTTCTCGATCGGAGATATTTGATCGTCGTAGATGACGTAATGCTATGGCATTTGCCATAAACCACGCTATTCGGAGAATAAATTATTTTCCATCCTAAATCTTTGCATCTAATACTATAATCTACGTTCTCCATATACATCAAAAAATCCTCATCGAACCTCCCCACTGCATCCACGCATTTTCTCTTTAATAAGAATGACTCGCCTGCAAAATAGTCAAGCTCTCGTATTTCATTATATTTGGCAAAATCCCTGTCGCCAAATCCAATATCGCTAAAATAAAAATCCTCTGCTTCTTCCACGCCTGCACTCTCAATCATCTTTTCATTTGAAAAAAGCATTTTGCTCTGTACAACACCAATCTTTTCGTCTTGGTCTATTATATTCATGAGCCCTTTCAGCCAGTTCTTCTCAACGATGGTATTACTATTCAGGACTGCAATGTACTGTCCCGTTGCATTCTTGATGCCAAGGTTTATTGCCTTCGCATAATTTTTTATGTTATTCTCTATAACTTTTATCTTTGGAAAGTGTGTTTTCACAAAATTCACAGAATCATCTTTAGAGAAATTATCTACGACAATAATCTCATAAGAAAAATTATCCTCTTTTGTATTTAGTATTGAATTATAAAAATCTTCCAGAAAATTTTTCCCGTTATAATTGACGACTATTATCGATACAAGCGTTTCCATAATCAAATCTCGGCATTTAATAATTTTATTATAGTTTCTAATTCGGTCTTCACAGCACCCTTATCTGCTCTGATTCCAGCGTTTTTAAAAAGGATATACTTTTTCTCCTCATAGGCCTCTTTTCTTGAATGCTCCGAATCAAAACAGCTCTGCATACTACGAGGATTAATGACACTCCTGCAAAAGCTGCCCCAGCCATTATTGAGCAGAACCCTTCCAACTTCCAGGGCAAAATCGTACTTCTCTCGCCTCCCTGTTCCATGAGGTAACACCCTCTCTACAAAGCCAGATTGATATCTACTCAATAGCTGCCATAAAAGGCTTTGTTGCATTTCGGCTATTATGCGTTCCAGTTCATCTGCCCTCTCGTTTGAGCTTCTGAGCAGATCCTCGAGCTCATTGATGCGTTTGTCCCTTTCCCTAATGCATTGTCTCAAC
>JARKOR010000133.1 GCA_029975625.1 Nanosynbacter sp.
CATAGCGGTATTGATTCAAAAGTTCGACGGCTCCTTGGCGGGCCGAAGCGGTGATGGACGGCTCAAAGCGGCGGTTAGCCAAAAACTGATGAGCGAGGACGAAGCCAAGCTCTATAGGCAAATAAAGCAAATCTTTGACCCACACAACATCCTTAACCCTGGCGTCACACAAGAAATACCCGCTAAAGACCTCGTCTCCCAATTAAATGCATGGAGTCGTAGTGTCAGTTAAGACGCCCTTTATCGTCTCGCAGTTCTCGAGCTTTTTCTTAAATAGGCCCTAGCTAGGTTGCGAAATCTGCTATAAATAAGTTAAAAAACGGCGCAACGCGCCGCTAATTCTAGCCTTTGTCTATTTCTGGTGCGGATGAAAGGACTTGAACCTTCACGCCGTGAGGCACATGCTCCTAAGGCATGCGTGTCTACCAATTCCACCACATCCGCATAAAGTCATTATATCTGGTATACTTGACATATGCAAGAGATTTCTTGGCTACGACGGCGGGTGGCCCTGCCGAATATTTCCGCGCAGGCGGCGCTGATTTTTGTGGTGGTATATTTTCTTTTGGCAGTCGGGGTGTCAATTATTCTGTCGCATGACCCAAATTGGGGACGCTGGCACATTAGCTACCTCGGTGAAGGGAATTCATTTTCGGCGAATTTCTTCAACGCTGCTATGATGATTGGCGGTTTTTTCATGGCCGGTTTTAGCCTTCTATTTCACAAATATCTTGTGTCCATAGGCGCGAGATACCCGAAACTGATAACCGTCTGTTTTTTGCTCATTTCTCTCTGTATCTATCTGATTGGTCTGTTTCCGCGAAGCTTCGGCATTCTGCCTCATGATATTTTTGGTCATGTCATTTATTTTGCATTTTTACTTCTTTGCTTAACGACGCCATGGTCGTTGCCAGGTCAAAAAAGGTGGTTTTACGTCGTCTCCTATCTGTTTCATGTAGCCATGCTTATATTATTCATTTTATATTGGACGGGCGTGAGCGAAAGTCTTTACGTGGCGGAAGCCGCAACATTTATCTTTTTTATTGGCTGGACGGTCATATTGTTGGGTCGGAAACATTATAATGGATGACACGAGAAATGTTATAGATGAGTTCAAAGGTGTGCCGGAGTCGGAGATTATTCAGGCACTGGACAATCGCAACCATGATTTGGTGGTTGCGCTTGAGAATACCGAGCGCGATTTTAGTATGGGGACGATTGTGCGAAGTGCCAATGCTTTTGGCGTGCGTCATGTCTACGTCATTGGACGGCGGCAGTGGAATAAGCGTGGTGCAATGATGACGGATAAATATCTCCATGTGCATTACGTTGATGGCGTGGCGGAATTTATAGAGGAGATGCGACATCAGGAGCGGGCTATCATCGCAATCGATAATATCGAGGGTAGCTCGCCAATGAGCCAAACAACGTTTCCACGGCGTGCGGTGCTGGTGTTCGGCCAGGAGGGTCCGGGAATTTCGCCGGAAATGACCGATGCGGCCGACCAGATTGTGGCAATTGAGCAGTTCGGTTCGACGCGTTCGCTCAATGTCGCTACCGCTGCGACTGTGGCGATGTATGGATGGCTCCAGCAGCATGTATTGACAAAATAGTAAATCTGTGATAAAATGAAAGAGTAGGGTCATAATATAGGGCCAGATTGACATTTGCCCGCTAAAAATGACACAATAGAACTAATCATGAGCAATTTATCTACCCAGAGCTATAAAGGCACCCGAGATTATTATCCCGAGGAAAAACGCTTGCAAAACTATATCTTTAACATATGGCGGCAAGTCGTTGAGGGCTTTGGATACGAGGAGTATGGCACGCCGCTGCTTGAGCCGCTTGAACTATATACGGCGAAGTCCGGAGAGGAACTTGCGGGTGAACAGACGTATACATTCGAAGATCGCGGCGGTCGGCAAGTGGCGATTCGTCCGGAGATGACGCCATCTATTTCACGCATGGTAGCAGCGAAACGGCAAGAATTATCGATGCCCGCACGATTATATTCAATCGCGAACTTTATGCGTTACGAGAGACCACAGCGAGGGCGCGAGCGAGAATTTTGGCAATTAAACGCGGATTTATTTGGCATTGAGGGTCCAGCAGCAGATGCGGAAATTATAGAGTTATCGCATGCGGCAATCATGAAGTTTGGAGCTAAGCAGGATATGTTTAAGGTGCGGGTCAACAATCGAGCGCTCGTCGAGCAGCTAATGACGCATTTTCTGGGCCTCGATGTCATTGGTTCGCCCATGATGACGCGATTGCTAGACCGAAAAGACAAGATTCCTCCCGAGGTATTTCGTGAACAGGCGATTGAAATCTTTGGTCCGCAGGCCGCCGAGGGTCTTCCGAAGCTTGCTAAGCTTATCAATACTCATTCGCTCAACGAGCTTCCGGAGCAGGTCCAAAATACGCCGGCAATGTATGATGTCATGCAAGTTCTTGAATTACTCAAGCAAAAAGGCATTACGAATGCCGAGTTTGACGTGACGCTTATGCGCGGGCTTGACTATTATACGGGCACGGTATTTGAATTTTTTGATACATCTCCGGAAAATAACCGCGCGTTGTTTGGAGGCGGGCGCTATGACGGCCTCGTCGGTCTCTTTGGCGTTGAGCCAATCGCGACCGTGGGCGTAGGCATGGGTGCCACGACGATGCAGAACTTTCTTGAGGTGCATGGGCTATTACCGCAGTTAGTGTCTCGTACGGATGTATATATCATCGCGATTGATCACACTGCTACCGCGGGTGCAGATGCTTTGGCGCGCTCGCTGAGGAAAGCTGGTGTGCGAGCGGAACTAGATATTACCGAGCGAAAGATCGATAAACAAATTAAGACGGCATCCAAAAAACAAATTCCGTTCGTTGCCTTTGTTGGCGGCGAAGAACTTGAAAGCGGTATATATACCGTTAAGAACCTGATTGAATCTACCGAGCAAAAAGCCGATATCGACCGCATGGTAACCATCGTCAAAGATCATCGTTACGATGGCGACGAAGATGCCGTATTTGAAGTGTAATTTTCTATTTTGCGGCTATTATACGACGAACAGATGGACTAATATCCTTGTCGGTTCGATGAATACAACCAATCCAACAGCACGGCCGGCGCATGCC
>JARKOR010000136.1 GCA_029975625.1 Nanosynbacter sp.
TCCGCTATAAATTTGCCATGTATTGACTATATATGCTTTTTCCCATGAAAGGATGCAATCCTGTGGATTTATTTCCACAAACTTTCTCTGAAATAGGCCTATTTTGTGACTGAAATTTGGCGCGACACATGCCAAATTAACTTTTTTGACTCAAATTTTGGCCTGTTCTCTCCTGCCCAGACAACTCCTGAATACCTAAATGGGCAAATGACTCCCTGGTCGTGCATCTGATTAGCTGAAAGCTCGTTTAATAGCGTATTCTGTGGGCTGAATTCCATAGACTTGGAATTGAGCCGCAAATCCTTGTTTTCAGTGGACGTATAACTACCCCCCCTTAGGCCAGCTCCTCAGCAGCTGTTTTCTGGTGATGGGCTGGCAGGATTAGATCCCATTCTATTAGGATCTGATTGATGAAATAAATAGATTTGTGAGTATGGGGTGCTTATTTTCTCTAATTCTTTCAGAGATAATCGCATGCTTAATGGATGGGTCTATGCCTAGATAGCCATATAACATCAGTTTTTTAGAATTCTTCACCTTGCAGATCAGCAAGAAAAGAGCTGCCAATGCCTGAATAACATTGTCTAGGTTAGCTTGGTCAAACACGCCCTCATGCTTTACTTTATTGTAGCTATTCCACCAAAATTCCTCGTTTTTATTGATATTATCCCATGAAAAACTTTCTTCAAGCCCTTCCTTTCTAAAGGGATAGATTCTCTCACTGGTGGCAATTACCTCAACACTCAAATCTGATAATTTCAGATGTGGCTCCAACTTCTTAAAGTCTCCCCAATTCCAAAATTCAGGCGGCTTTTCTTTTGCTATATTTGAGCACTCTTTGACATGTGAATTAGAGCTTATATACTTACTGAAGAAAATATCTATATTACTTCCTATTCTCAGCAATAAATCTGCCAAGTACATTGATCTAATTGCTCGTCTTTTATCCACAGAAGGATAAAATTCCAAGGATATATAATCACAAAATCTAAGGAGATCTTCCTCTAATGCATGATACCTATCTACATGATAGCCTTTTTTCAAGTAATTTTCAGAATCCATTTTTATCCCTGCCTACCTTTGTCCCACATGTTATTAGTCATTCTCCCTCATCAATCATGCTGAAAGCCATTAACAGGATTGTGCTCTTTGGGCATTCACAGTTAGGTGGATCTGAATTTGAGGCTCATGCTACTCTTCTTGAGTAAATGTCACCACATGTCTCATTCCATGAAAACACACCCAAAAACCGGGGATATCAGCCACATTCCCTCAGTTTATCTTCTCCAATTCGAACCACATTATTGACAACCAGATCCAGCCAGGTAAGCTGCGAGGGAGAGGATTTTCTATCGAAATCGAAGTCCAATCTCTTTTTCTTGAATCCTTCTTCTTCCTACATCTCGCGGTTGACAAGAAGATGGTGTATTATGCTGAGAATTTTCCTGGAGAGGGCAGTAATGGCCTTCGGCTTACCTTTCCTGCGCAACAATCGGAGATATACCTTTTTGAGTCGCGATTTATTTGTCTTTGATGCTCCATGAGCCACCTGATTTAAGATCCATCTAAGGCCTTTTGGACCATGTTTTGTAATCTTTCAAATAATATTATTCTCATTCTACTCCCGTGCAAGCAAAATCAATCCAAGTATAAAAACTTTAAATTTTAAGATCACGTGTATTACTTCTCTAAGAAAACTATTTATCCATTCAAGTTATACATTTCCTACTTGTGGGAGAAATGACATGGCAGGGCTGAAAGGAAAACACATCTTTGGCTTAGTAACGGTTGGGGAGAAAGGTCAGATCGTCATCCCAAGCGAAGCCCGGAAGATCTTCGATATCAAGCCGGGTGACCGCCTGTTGATGCTCGGAGATGAGGAGCAGGGAATCGCGATTGTAAAGAGCGAACTGTTCATGCAGTTCGCGAAGGAAATTTTCAATGCAAAGGAATGCAGGGAGGAAGACAATTGACCGAAATCCGGATAGCCGGCCTGACAAAAAGGTACGGGGAAAGGACCGCGGTCAATAATCTTAACCTTACTATACGAAAGGGCGAACTGTTCGCGCTGCTCGGAATGAACGGCGCCGGCAAGACCACAACCATCAAGATGCTCTCGTGCCTCACTGTGCCCACTGCCGGGGATGCCATCCTGCTGGGTGACAGTATCGTAACCGGTCGCTCTGCAGTAAAGAAGAAGGTCAATGTCTCGCCGCAGGAGACTGCAGTCGCCCCGAACCTGACTGTTATGGAGAACCTCGAGCTGATAGCCGGGATATATGGCAGCGACAGGAAGACCGCAGGGACGAAAGCAGCCAGGATGCTGTCGGTATTCGGTCTCGATGAAGTTGCCGGCAGTAAGGCAAAGACACTGTCGGGCGGGATGCAGCGACGGCTCAGTATCGCAATGGGGCTGATCTCGGAACCGGAGATCCTGTTTCTGGACGAGCCGACACTCGGGCTCGACGTACTTGCACGGCGTGAACTTTGGGACACGATCAGGAAACTGAAAGGTGAGGTCACCATCATCCTCACGACACACTACATGGAGGAGGCGGAGGGGCTCTCGGACAGGCTGGGGATAATGGCAAAGGGCGAGCTGAAAGCGGTAGGGACAGTATCCGAGCTCGTATCCCTCGCAGGAGGAGCCCGGACGTTCGAGGACGCCTTCGTGGCGCTCGCAACGAGGCAGGGAGCGGGGGCATGAGGTTCCTTGTCTTCGCCTCGCGCAACTGCAAGGAGATCGTCAGGGATCCACTAAACCTTGCATTCGGCTTCGGCTTTCCGATTGTCCTGCTCCTCATGCTCACCGCCATACAGGCAAACATACCGGTAAGCCTGTTTAGGATCGAAGAACTTGCCCCGGGAATGGCTGTATTCGGCCTTGCGTCCATCTCCCTCTTCTGCGGGATGCTGATTGCAAAGGATAGAAGCACGTCGTTCTTGATGCGGCTGTTCACATCGCCGCTTTCCGCATCTGATTTCATTCTCGGCTACACTTCCCCGATGCTGCCGATTGCAGTCATGCAGTGCGCCATCTGTTTTGCCGTCTCCATCTTCCTCGGGCTGGCAATGAATGTCAACGTGCTGGTCGCGATTGCAGTCCTCATCCCGGCAGTCGTCCTCTTCATCGGCATCGGGCTGATGGCAGGGACGGTCTTAACCGACAGGCAGGTGGGCGTCATGGTCGGGGCAGGGCTCACGAACGCCTGTGCATGGCTGAGCGGGATATGGTTCGCCCCCGGCCTTGTAGGGGGCTGGTTCGAATCGGTTGCCTATGTGCTCCCGTTTGTCTATGCTGTAAATACAGCACGTGCTGCCATAGTTGGCGACTATGCTGCAATCTTCCCGCAATTATGGTGGGTGATCGGGTATGCAGTCGTGATCATGACCACCGCGATCTTTATATTCCGGAAAAAGATGGACAACGACGACATGTGACTGGCACATAAGTTCACTGCCCAGCATTTTGGATATCTGGCCGAATACAGGGCCAATCTCTG
>JARKOR010000137.1 GCA_029975625.1 Nanosynbacter sp.
CGGTTATTTGATGGTTTCAGGTTTCGGTAGCGGTACTTTGAGGTCTTTTGCAACCAAGATAACCGCTTTGTAGATGGCAGGCAAGTGCTCGATGATGGTCTCCTTGGCAAATTCCTTCTCAGCGGCGGAACCTTTTTCAAGCTTTTCGATGAGCTGGTAGATGAATCGGATGTCTTCGTCGATATTGTCGAATATATTTTGGTTTTTTGCGACCATATGATTAATTCTTTCCTCAAGCGTCGAGAACCTCGTGCGCACCTCGCTCTTGAAGTCGCTCAATTCTTGTTCGAGGCTATCCATCCTGAACTCAAGTTTATCCATCCTGACCTCGAGTTTATCCATCCTGACCTCAAGACCGTCCATCCTGACCTCGAGCTTATCCATACGTTCGCCAAGGCTCTCAAACATGGGCGAGGTAACCTCTACCACGACTTCGCCGATTTGCCTGATATCGTCCTTGGTCAGTGTCATACTGTATATTATACGGTATAATAAAATGGTATGCAAAAGATTCTGCTTTATTATAAATTTACTCCGCTCTCGGATCCTGAGGCGGTCAAATTATGGCAAAAAACATTGTGCGAGAGTTTGAATTTACGTGGGCGAATATTAATTAGCCGTCATGGCCTGAACGGCACGGTAGGCGGCGATATCGATGACTTAAAGGCTTACATTAGGGCGACAAAACAGTACCCTGGGTTCAGGGATACCGTGTTTAAGTGGTCGGATGGTGCTCGTGAAGACTTTCCGAGAATGAGCGTCAAGGCCCGTCGGGAGCTTGTTGGTTTTAAAAATGCCGATGATGAGTTTGAAGTCGATGAAAATGGAGTGATTGGCGGTGGTAAGCATCTTAAGCCGCAAGAAGTGAATGAACTGGTCGAGGCCTATGGCGATGACGTAGTGTTTTTCGATGGGCGAAACGCTCACGAAGCGAAGATTGGTAAATTTAAAGATGCTATTGTGCCGGATACGCGAACCTCTCGCGACTTTATTGCTGAGCTCGAGAGTGATAAATACGATGATATTAAAGACAAGAAAGTCATCACTTATTGCACGGGCGGCGTGCGGTGCGAGGTTATTAGCGCCATGATGAAAAAGCGCGGTTTTAAAGAAGTGTACCAAATTGATGGTGGGATTGTGAAGTATGGCGAAGCTTATGGTGATGATGGATTGTGGGAAGGTGCGCTGCGAGTCTTTGACGGTCGCATGACAGTCAAATTTAGCGAACGTGCCAAAACAATTGGCGAATGTTTGCATTGTGGTGCGAAGACAAGTAATTTTGAGAACTGCGCAAATGTTACCTGTAACGAGTTGGTTCTAATCTGCAAAACATGCAAAGAAAATCCCGATCTGCTGTTTCATACCGAAGCTTGCAAAGGCAAAAAGTAGAGCAGAGTGGGTAGCTTGTGAAGCAGTTCTATCATATTTTGATTAATTATTGTGACAGTGTGTATGTTTGTCTGCGCTGGCGTACTGTTCTTGGTAGCGCCGCTTGAAGAGGCGCTTCATGTCTCAAGCCCGTTACTTTGGATCTTTGCAATCATCGTTTTGTTTGGTTGTATCGCGGCTAGCTTACGCAATATTACTCTCTCCACGCTCGTAACGCTTCTTGTACCAAAGGAGAAACGAGCAAACGCCAATGGTCTTGTCGGTACAGTGAGCGGCATCGGATTTATTATTACAAGCGTATTTAGCGGCCTGGCGATCGGCCTACTTGGAATGGGCTGGACACTTGTGATTGCGATTGGGCTCATGATTGTCGTGTTGATAGATGTGCTGAGAATACGCATACCAGAAGCAGCGCATACGAAAAAGGGGACGGGTGCGTCGCATAAAAAGGTCGACATCCGGGGAAGTATCGCGGCAATTATAGCGGTCCCCGGACTGTTTGCGCTTTTGATATTTTCAACGTTTAACAATCTAATCGGCGGGGTGTACATGGCGCTACTTGACCCTTACGGACTAACGATTTTTCCCGTCGAGATATGGGGTATAATCTTTGGCGTTGCGGGAACTGGTTTCGTGGTTGGCGGGGCGATTGTTGCAAAATGGGGCCTGGGCAAAAATCCCATCAAAACGCTTCTCTGGGCGGTTATGCTCATGGGACTCATTGGGGCGCTGTTCACTATTCGCGAGGTGTGGTGGGTGTTTGTCATAGGCGTGTGGCTCTATATGGCAATCGTGCCGGTCATCGAGGCGTCCGAGCAGACGGTCATTCAGCAGACAGTTCCGTATGAGAGGCAGGGGAGAGTGTTTGGGTTTGCTCAGGCTTTTGAATCGGCAGCTGCGCCAATTACCGCGTTCATTATTGCGCCGATTGCCGAATGGGTGATTATTCCTTACGCAAATTCGCCGGCTGGTCAAGAATCGCTCCGGTGGCTTCTCGGAGAGGGGGAAGCTCGCGGTATTGCCCTGGTGTTCTTAATTTCGGGTATTATCATAATAATTACGGCCGGTTTGGCCTTCTTGACGCGCTCGTATCGTAAGCTTTCGATGACATATGAAGCGATTGTTAAATCGTAAGTAAGGGTAAGTATGATAGTTGACCATATACCCCCAGGGGGTATATAATTATGGTATGAAACGAGCAACAAAACAACGAGGATTACACCGCGCGAAAATCATACGCGGACAGGTTGAAGGACTCATTTCGATGATTGAGAATGAGGCCTATTGCACGGATATTTTAACGCAGAGTTTGGCAATTCAGCGGGCGCTCAGGTCGCTTAATAAGCTGATCGCCGAACATCATATTCAAACGCATATTGCGGAGGGAATGAGCTCGGGCGACTTCGCGAGACAAAAAAGGGCGCAAAAAGAGCTGATGGATATTTACGAATTAAGCAATATACGAGGAAAATAATGGATCATCACGAGCATCAGCACAACCATAACCGTGACGCGCATGATATGCATGCTGGTCATAGCCCTGGGATGTTTCGCCAGAAATTTTGGCTTAGTTTAGTGCTTACGGTTCCGATTGTCGCGCTGTCTCATACCGCCGCGGGCTTTTTCGGATATGATGTTCCTGAGATTCCGTTGATTGAATGGGTCTCCCCAATCCTCGGTACGGTGTTGTTTTTCTATAGCGGCGTCGTGTTTCTCCGAAGCGCGCGTCATGAAATTGCCATGAAGAAACCAGGAATGATGACTTTGATTAGTCTGGCAATTACGGTGGCATTCATCTACAGTTGGGCGGTCAGTTTAGGCTTGACGGGAATGGATTTCTGGTGGGAGCTTGCAACGCTGATTACTATTATGGTGCTTGGGCATTGGTTGGAAATGAAAAGTATTGAACAAGCGCATAATGCACTTGGCGAGCTTGCGAAATTGCTTCCGGATACGGCAGAGTTGCTTCAAGGAGATGTGGCAAAAATGGTTGAGGCGTCAAGCCTAAAAAAGGACGATATCGTGCTCGTTCGGCCCGGTGCACGCGTGCCGGCGGATGGCGTGGTCGTGGCGGGTTCTTCGTCGGTTGACGAGGCTTTATTGACAGGAGAATCGCTCCCTCAAAAGAAGCGGCAGGGGAGTAGTGTGATTGGCGGGAGTATCAACAAAGACGGCGTCTTGCAGGTTCGCGTGAGCGCATTGCCGGGTGGTGGAGTACTTGGTGGGATTATGGACGCGGTAAAGCGGGCCGGTGAGTCGAAGTCTCATACGCAGGTTCTCGCAGATAGATTCGCCGGCTGGTTGTTTTATGTGGCTTTGTGTGTGGCAACAATCACGCTAATATATTGGCTCATCGTAGGCGGGCAAACGGTTGCGTTTATCGTTGAGCGAGTGGTAACGGTGCTGATTGTGGCTTGTCCTCATGCTCTTGGATTGGCAGTGCCTTTAGTGGTATCCATTGCCTCCTCTCGAGCGGCAAAGTCCGGCTTATTGGTACGGAGCCGTGAGGGTTTGGAGTCGCTGCGAAATATTGACGCCATAGTGTTCGATAAAACCGGTACATTAACAACGGGCGAGCAGTCGGTGGTTGCGGTGCTTGGGAATAATGAGCGTGATATCGTAGAGGCGGCAGCGGCAGTAGAGCACGCGTCGGAGCATTCGATCGCGAAGGCGATTATGAATTATGCACACAAACAAGGAATTAGGTATTCTTGGGACGAATTGCAACACTTTACGGCTATTAAGGGCGAAGGAGTGCGAGCGGACATGGGCGATGTGCAGGTACTAGCAGGGAATGAGAGATTGCTGGGTGATTACAATATCGCCGTTGAGGTGCCAATTCCGGAAAAATACAAAGCGTATACGACGATTTATGTTGCGCGAGGCGGCAGAAATATCGGGGCTATTGTACTGGGAGACTCAATCCGCGATGAGTCACGGGTGGCGATTGAGACATTGCAGCAGATGGGTATTCAGGTGGTTTTGCTAACGGGCGATAATGAGGGGGTTGCAAAGGCGGTGGCCGA
This sequence comes from Nanosynbacter sp., assembly GCA_029975625.1. Lineage (GTDB taxonomy): Bacteria > Patescibacteriota > Saccharimonadia > Saccharimonadales > Saccharimonadaceae > Nanosynbacter. The sequence goes on from JARKOR010000137.1 coordinate 4,416, forward strand.
GGAACTGGATATCGCGGAATATAAGTTTAGCGTCTTGCCGGAGGAAAAGGCCAGTGTCATACATGAGCTTCAGGCAGGCGGCAAACACGTAGCCATGGTAGGGGATGGCGTGAATGATGCGCCCGCGCTGACTCAGGCGGACGTTGGCATCGCAATTGGCGCAGGGACGGATGTCGCCGTGGAGTCAGCCGATATTGTTCTTTCGAAGAGTGATCCGCGAGCAGTCATTGAAGCAATCCGCTTATCGCAGGCGACATATCGCAAGATGGTTCAAAATCTCGTATGGGGAGCAGGATATAACATTGTAATATTGCCGCTTGCGACTGGCATGATTGGTGGAATTGTCATCTCCCCAGCCGTAGGAGCGGTACTCATGTCGGCTTCGACTATTATAGT
>JARKOR010000153.1 GCA_029975625.1 Nanosynbacter sp.
GACATCACTTGGCAGCAGCTTTTCGGGGACATTCCGGGGATAAGGAATTATTGTCAAAACCGGATCTGCATCAAACGGGAAGTCATCCCCATCATCTTTGTTCCCGGCCTCATGGGAAGCAGGCTGAAGCGCAAGGAGAAAGCCGTCGGGGACAAGGATCAGAACGAGGCAAAATCAGAGAATCAGCAGAATTCCGGAAGCCAAATTCAGCACAAAAACGGTTCAAAATCCGATAAGCAGAACAATGAAGACCCTAGAATATGGGACCCGGATGACGTTAACTTTATGTTAAAACATTTTGGCTGGCGGTGGGTTTCCGCTGGCGAACGCAAAGATTTAGTCATAGGCTCCAAGTTCGATTCCCACTACGCGGAAGCCCACAATAAAGATAGCAAACACAATAGAATTTTTGCCTCGGAGAGCGACACAACCCGAGAAGACCGCGGATGGGGCGGGATCATGTGGGGAAGCTACGGCCAATTTCTCATCAAGCTGCAAGCCAACTCCTGGCCCAAACCCCATGATTACTGCTTCGAGTTTCCGGTGCACGCGTTCGGCTATAATTGGACCGATTCTTCGGAAAATACGGGACTCGCGCTCAAGCAGTACATCGACAGAACCATCGAAGAACATAAAAAGGGTATATACAGCCCGGACGGATTGCAACGCGAGTGCAAATACGTAATCCTCATCACCCACTCCATGGGCGGATTAGTGGCCCGTTCCGCCTGTGTTCTGCATGGGGCGAAAGATCAGGTGCTTGGAGTCATCCACGGCGTCCAGCCCGCCACCGGCTCACCGGCCGCCTACTGGCGCATGAAGGCTGGTTTCGAACGGCCGGGGTGGTGCGGACCGAACAAAAGCTGGTGGGACTGGTTCCGGAACCCCCTCAAAATGTCAGAGCATGTTTTTGGAGGCATAGCATCCGCCTGGGTGCTTGGCACCGACGGAAAGGAAGTCACGTCACTCCTAGGCAACATGCCAGGAGGTCTGCAATTGCTCCCCAACACATTTTATACGGACAACAAGAATAATCGGGAGTGGCTTACGTATCCGGCGAAGAATCGTGAAGTCAAGCTTCCAAGAGAAAACCCTTACAAGGATATCTACCTCCTTGAAAACGAAGTTTATCGGGCTGTTAATCCCGAATGGCTTGATCCGGGAAATACGGTAGAAACAACTCCTGGCAAGAAAAATTCATGGGAGCTTTACCAGAAATATTTAAAGGAAGCCGAAAAATTCCACGAAAAACTCCAGACTCAATTTCACCCCGAAACCCACCAATTCTATGTCAGCGGTCTGGATTCACCGGATAAAATCGTCTTTACCAGAAAAGAGCACATCTATCGGCCTCATCATCCGCACAATCAGTATGAGCCCGGCTTTACCAACAGAGGGACATACCGGGCCTATGTGGATGCGTATGAGCGTCCTCTTTTGGAAGACTCAAAGGCAGCCACAGCCCTGATTACCATGAGAATGCCTGACGGGATGGGGGACGGCACCGTTCCGGTGTCGTCTGGGAAGGCGCTTCAACTTGATGCCGGGCCGGTCGAAAAATCCAGAACTTTTGAAATAGTCAAGAACAAGCCCGACGATCTTTTCGATATGGGACACCAGAACATTTTTTCATGTCCAAAAATTCATGAAATCATTTTCGAGGGTATCTGGCATCTGGTCGAAAAACGGATAGACGAGGAGATTGGGCTAGGGAAGGAGGCAAGCCAATGACGAGCTGCTACCGATGGTTGTCGGCATTTTTCCCGGCCTTGATGGTCTGTTCCATAATTCTTTTGGCCTGTCACAACGGCGAGACCAGAGAGAAACAAACTGTGCGATCCTTAAAAAGTGGAGGGAGTAAAATAGCTATGCGAACATATCCCATGGGAAGACTCTCAATATCAGTCCCTGTTGCTTTCGAGCGTACAAGCCAGTCGCATAGATTCCGTGGCTGTGATATTGAAGAATTTGTTTGGCGACAAAATAGTGATCATGAACAGAATAGGAATGACATTTGGAATGCTAGGCTTGCAAAAATCAGAAACCTCAGAAAGCCTGACGGCGTAAACGAAATCATAATTGAGCACAGAGACTTTTCAAACCTTGGAAAATGGTCTCAAGGAGTGTTTTATTACGGTGACAGAATGGCTGATGACGAAGGTTATTGGGATATCCTAGTGGATACGGGTTCTGTTGGAGTCGTATACAAATATGATGGGATGCTTAAAGCCAAAGTTGAAATGCTTAATTGGGTTCTCGACATTGCCAAAGCTTACAGGACTTTCCCCCCGAACAATCCCTCCAATCTCCCACCAGGAAACAAGTTCTACACTAAACATGGGGCCATCAATCTTCCCTTTATTGAGCAAGAAAAAACCGATGCCTGTTTTTACGATCATTCCCTTGATTTAAGGCTCAAAATTAGTATGAAAGTGACACATGTAAATGAACAATCCGACGAGGGGCTGCTGGGCAGGACGGCTGCCGCACTCGCAACAGGTTACAGTGCGGGTGTTGATATAGAAAAAATACGTTTCCACAAGAAAGAATTGTCAGGGCTTAAAGGAGAAGAGCAAGTTTTAAAAATGACTAATAAAAATGACACTGATTTAGACTTTACATGGCGTTTTGCCGGAGAAAAAAACTCTGGCGAACGACCTATGATCCTAATCACTATGGAAACCCCGGACGGCAATCTGGAGGAAAAGCTGAAAATCTGGGACGCGATACTCGATTCCTTCAAGCCTATGTACAAGACAGAAAAATGAATCGCTAGTGTCCTGTGCGGTTAGTTCACCGCAAGAATTCCGAGGAATTTTGGTTCCTGGCGAGGCGCGGCGACACAGGCCTAGCGGGGTCTAAGTCGAGGAGCCGGAACGCGGCCAGGGGCCAAAAGGCCCGGAATTGTAAGGAAGGAATTAGCCGCTCTGGTCACTAGTGCCTTGTAGCTCTTGAATCAACGGTCTAAATTAACCCCCTCCCCTTGGCCTCCTCCTATCGAGGGTGGGGGAACGTTGCGATATAAAGGGGTTAAGAGGTACGAGGTGTTTCCGGTGAATAATCCGCTGGCTGCGTCCGACGAGCTCCGCATTACGAGATGGCGGGTACGAGTGATCAATCTAGTGAGAAAGAGAGGAGGTTTTTCGTTTTCCATCCGACCTGCGCACCGGCCGGGGGTCCGAGGCGGTGGTCGTTTGTGCGGGGCCGGCATCAACCGT
>JARKOR010000157.1 GCA_029975625.1 Nanosynbacter sp.
TGATTGGTAAAGTATTCGGTAATGCGCCTATGTGTCTCGCCAAACTGACTACGGTGACATTCGTCAAATATAAAGACGATCTTCTCATCTTTTAACTTGTCCATCTTCAGCGCATGGCGACTATTAGAAATAGCGTTGTTAAGCTTTTGAATGGTTGTCACGATGAGCTTGCTATCAGAACCAAATTGCTTTACCAGTGTAGCGGTGTTATCTGTCGTATCCACACTGCCCTCTTTGAAGCTGTTAAATTCACGAATTGTTTGCGTGTCGAGGTCATTGCGGTCTACCACAAAGACAACTTTGTAAATATCGGGAAGCTTCGTTAGTATCTGGCTGGCTTTAAATGACGTGAGGGTTTTACCGCTACCGGTAGTATGCCAGATGTAGCCACCGTCTTTCGAGTTCTTTACCTTATCGACAATCGCCTCGACTGCATAGTATTGGTATGGCCTGAGAAGCATCAGTGTTTTTGTCTCGGCCAGTACGGTATAGTTAGCAATCATCTTAGCAATATGACACGGCTCCAGAAACTCTGCGGTAAACTCATGTAGATCGGTAATTTTATTGTTGGCTTTATCTGTCCAGTACGATGTGAATTTAAACGATTGCTTGCGGTTGTTAGCGTAGTATTTTGTATTCACGCCATTGCTAATGACGAATATTTGAATAAACTGAAATAGCCCAGCGCCAGCACTATAGCTGTGTCGCTGGTAGCAGTTAGTCTGGTTAAATGCCTCTTTTAGCTCGAGCCCGCGGCGTTTGAGCTCAATTTGTACGAGCGGGAGGCCGTTAATAAGTATCGTCACATCATAACGATTTGTATAATTACCCTCCATGGTTGTCTGGTTGGTGACTTGAAACTGGTTCTGACACCATTGTTTTTGGTTAAAGAATTCTACGTAAAAGCTCGAGCCGTCATCTCGTACCAGATGAAACTTGTCACGCAATGTCTGAGCTCGCTCAAAGACGGTACCTTTGCTGAGGTGATTTAGTACACTAGCGAATTCTTTGTTGCTAAAGGTGGTATGATTGTGCTTTTCGAGCTGGGTTTTGAGGTTTGCGAGTAGTGCCACCTCGTCGGCAACCTCAACTCGCTCGTACTTCATGGCTTGGAGTTGAGCGAGGAGGTTTTGTTCGAGGGTTTGTTCGGATTGGGTTGTCATTTTTTATCTACGGTCCGCTTAAGGTCGATTAGTGTACGTTGGAATTGTTCAAATATAGGGTTCGCATCCTCCATATTCTCGAGTGTTTCTAGTTCTGCACCGAGTTCAGCGATAACTTCAAGCGATGGATAGTCTGCGATAATATCCTCGTAGTCATCGCGTACAAGCGTCGCGCCTACAATATAGCCGCCGAGTATGTAAAGCGGTTGATTTTCTTTATTGTTTGATATGTTTTCCAGTGTTGTAATAATATCTTGTATCACTTCTATATAATAGCATGAAAACGCCCCCGATTTACGGGGGCGGATTCACTCCTTCTTCTCTAGTGGTTCCTGCGCCATTCCGAGAACAGCACCGTGCCATCATGCTCACTGATAACAAGATGCAGGTGTTCGTCGGGGTTAGCCGCTCGATCAATCACGATCACATCAGTAGCGATCGTATTTGTCTTGCGGTTGTACCCAGACTTTACTTTTACCGTCACCGTACCATCATGATACTGATCCGATCTTGGTCCTGTACTTGAACGATCGCGATGAAAGGCATCCATCGCAACTGCAGACAAACGACGTTCGAGCCGTTCGTCGCGCACGACATTCTGCGCACCATGCGGGTCAAACGGGTTGCGCTTGTACGTCACGTTCCCGTTCCGGTCCATGACATAATGTCCGTGTCCTGGTCCATTCGGCTCGCCAACACCACCGAAGTAGATGTTGGTATTGCCATTTGAATCCTTGGAAACCCAGACATTGTCGTGGTAGCGATACGGCACTCCAGCCTTGGCAGCGATTGACCTTTTGTCGTCCCGCTTCTTCTTGCTTTCAGCCCGAACCTTCTCGAGTCGAGTCTTGAATGCCTTGGCTGCCTGGTCGAAATCGGCCTTGCCTCGCTTGAAGTCTGCTTGCGCTCGTTCGTGCTCAACTTTTGCCACGTCGAACGTACGTTTGCAGGCACTGAAGTCATCTTTGGCCCGCTGGAAGGCGGGCTTCGATGCGTCATGTTGCGCACGAGCAGATCGAATTTCTTCGACCAATCGCCGACGTTCAGCCACACAGCGCTGAGCCTCTTCCTTATAGCGACGACCCTCGGCCGCATAACTGCCAGCAGATGCGCCATCTCGGCGATCGTATGCCGATGATGCTGCATCATACGAACGTTTCATGTTTTGAAACGCCGACTCTTGTTGTGAGTTGAGCGAGTCAATCCGTGGTCCGTTGGAGCTTCGTACACTTTGGTAATACTGCCACGTGCGATCCTGTTCGGCGTACGCACGCTGTTTGGCTTCGTGTGCACGGTTCATTGCGTCCCGCGCCGATGAACGACGTTCCCA
>JARKOR010000166.1 GCA_029975625.1 Nanosynbacter sp.
GAGCGGCGTGGCAATGGGTCTTATGCTAGACGGCGACACGCCATATATATTGACCGATATTGCCGACGCGGAAGATTTCGCAGGCGATATGGACTTTAAGGTGACTGGTACTTCCGAAGGTATTACCGCAATCCAGATGGACATGAAGCTACATGGTTTGCCAGTTTCAATTTTAAAGCAAGCTATTAGCGGTGCAAAAAGTGGTCGCGCATTCATTCTTAACCACATGTTGACGACTCTTGCAGCTCCACGGACGGCTCTGAGTCCTTACGCTCCACGGATTGAAAAAATCAAGATAAACCCTGAGAAGATTGGCGCGGTTATTGGCAAGGGCGGAGAAGTCATTAATAAGATTACCGCTGAAACGGGCGCCGAGATTGACATCAAGGAAGATGGTTTGATTACGGTTGCAAGTCCAGATGGCGAATCTATCGAGAAGGCAATCAACTGGATCAGAAGCCTGACGGAAGAGCCTGAAGTTGGTCGTATTTACGAGGGTAAAGTTGTTAGCATTAAAGATTTTGGCGCATTTGTGAATATCTTGCCTGGAATTGATGGCATGGTTCATATCTCGCAATTGTCCAATGAGCGCGTCGAGAAAGTGACTGACGTTTTGACTGAGGGCCAGATTGTCAAGGTTAAACTCACCGGTATTGATGAGCGCGGGCGATTGAGCCTGAGCATTAAAAGCGCTAATGAATAAATATGGTATACTCATAGGTAACAGTAAGAATTAAAGGGGAGTGTATGGATAATAGCAATCAACCACAAACACCTGAGCAGCCGCAGGCTCCACAGCCGCCAGTGGCTGGAGGGCCGTCATACCAAATGCCGCAGCCGAGCGCGCCGGCGCCGGTGAATAAAAAAGTAGTCATGTGGATTGGTATCGCCGCAGGGGCACTCCTACTTATTGGCGTGGTCGTTGCTATTATCGTTGGGCTGACATCGGTCTCAAAAGAGGATTATCGCAAGACTTATAGCCAAATGGGCGAGGTTTCCAGCGCGAATTCCGATCTTGACCTTAAAATGTCCTCGATTCAGTTTGGGCTAACGTCGTCAACGGACACAAAGTTCAAAAACGATGTGGAGGCGGCTCAGAAGGCAATAGAAAAAGTGCGCGAAGAGAACAAA
>JARKOR010000167.1 GCA_029975625.1 Nanosynbacter sp.
TCAAGCTCTTCGCGAGCGTCAGGCGGAGTACAGTCTGTCGCCTTCTTCTTTGAGACTTTATCGAACGTCAACTTTGCGTTTGTTTTTCCTTGAGTCTTGTTCCACCACGATGGATATAATTCTGAGCCAACCTGTTGTATACCCTCTGGTCGAGTAAACCACATATCGGTACTCCAGCGGCCATCCTTCGCGTAAATCTCCTGGTGAGCATATTGCATTACCCCTTTTACGATGGATATACCGAACGCTGAATTCACCGAACCAATAGTGCTCGTATCTGAATTACCCAACCATAATCCCATAGCGAGTACGGGGCTATACGAGGCTATCCACAAATCTTTTGGCTCGGAATCGCGATCCGAGGTTCCAGTCTTAACGGCCGTCTTGACGCCTGGCACGGAAGTCACGCCATACCCATGAAGTGCGGCCGATGCCTGCTGATCCGCCAATATATCACTGATAATATACGCCACTTGCGGGTCTAGGACCTGCTTGCTGTCATCCGTCCATTTCTTCAATACTTCATTTTGACTATTTTTCACTTCAAGAATAGACGACACTGGCTTATAGGTACCCATACGGGACAGGGTACTGTATGCGTTTACCAAATCAATCTCTTTTGATCCGCAAGCGCCAATGGCCGATGACAGGTACAACCCGCCCGCCGCCTCTTCTGGCGCACAATACTCGGTATTACCCATCTCACGGATACCAGCAATAGTTTCTTCAATACCGCTGATATACATCGCTTTCACTGCTGGAATGTTACGAGACAATGCGAGCGAACGACGAATAGTCAAATTTCCCATGAAAGTATTGTCCCAGTTATTGAGCTTCGCGCCGTAAATCTTGTCTATATTTTCATCGCGGAGTATTGAACCGCTCCCGTAATTTTGATTTTCAGATCCCTTATCTTTAAACAGCTGAGCGTACACAAACGGCTTGATGGTTGAACCCGGCTGAATAAACGACTGCGCGGCGTTGTCCTGGCCGTAACCCGGATAATTAAAATCGCGGCTACCCACGAGGGCTATGATTTGACCTGTTTGCGTGTCCTCGACTGTTGCGGCAGTGTTCCCTATATTCGCGGCCTCTGGTTTTCCTGAATCAAAGAATGTCGTTACCTCTTCTTCGAGTTTAGACTGCACGCGCAAATCAAGGGTCGTCTTGACCGTTAGGCCGCCGCGCCCAACAACTGCTTTACCTAGCTCCTGCTCGAGTTGCGCGCGGACCATCAACACAAAGTGCGGAGCCTTAATATTCTCGAGCTGATCGGATAGCGGCTTGATATTGTCAAGTACCGGATATTGTTTCGCCTCGCTCGCCTGATCCTTGGTGATATAGCCCTGTTCAGCCATATAATCGAGCACGGTATGCTGGCGGGCGATTAA
>JARKOR010000171.1 GCA_029975625.1 Nanosynbacter sp.
TTTGTAGGTCAAGGGAAGAGCTACGTTTTCAATCACCGTTAGCCTCGGAATAAGGTTAAAATTCTGAAACACAAAACCTATCTGTTCCGAGCGAATACGCGCATGCCGGCGTGAGCTGAGGTTATCAACCATCATTTCGTCGAGGTAATATTCGCCGTCGGTCGGTCGGTCCAGCAGGCCAATGATATTAAGCAGAGTCGTCTTACCACATCCACTCGGCCCCATAATGACGATGAATTCGCCCTTTTTTACCGTCAAATCTACACCATCCAGCGCAAAATGCTCGGCGTCACCGATTCCAAAGCGCTTCGTCACGCCGCGAAGCTGAATACGAGTAGTCGTGTTGTCCATTACCTCTTTATTATGAGCGATTAACGCCCCAGTTGCAACCGTAAACACCAAAGGAAATGTGGTATAATTAACACCATGCGGAAGGATGCAGGAGTGGTTGAACTGGCACGCCTGGAAAGTGTGTAGGCTCTTCGCGGGGTCTCCGGGGTTCGAATCCCCGTCCTTCCGCCATTTTATGACTATCCATATCCTTACTATCGGCAAACACCACGAATCTTGGACAAAAGAGGGGATTGAGGTGTTTCTAAAACGGCTGCGTCCGCCTTTTTCGGCGGACTTCGTCATTATGCCGCACTCAAGCAAACCCAAAAATGTTGCCGTTAAAGAGGAGTCAGACAGACTTCTTGGGAGACTCTCGCCCGATGATTTTGTTATTTTGCTTGATGAGCGAGGAAAAAATCTGTCATCGCCCGAGCTCTCTGCCGTTGTTATGCAGCACACAAGCCAGAACATCGTGTTTATCATTGGCGGGGCATATGGGGTGACGGATGATGTGCGCCGCCGAGCCAACCTCGTTTGGTCGCTTTCGAAGCTTGTTTTTCCTCATCAACTTGTCCGGCTTATTTTGACCGAGCAGCTCTATCGCGCCCAAGAAATTGCTCGGGGTGGCAAATATCACCACGAATAGATACTTCATATCTGTTTGGCAATCGTGGCTGTATATACCGTTTTCGCCCCTGCGCTTTTGAGACAATGAACCGCCGCATCAAGCGTCGCTCCCGTAGTCGCGATATCGTCAATAATGATATATAGCCTATGTGGTTCCGGATTTTTGCGTATTGAAAAGAACTTCTCTGCCTGTTGTTTACGTTCAGCCGCTGTTTTTGTAAAGTGCTGCGTTACGTTATTAGTGCGCTGAAGCAGGGGAGATATCTTCCAGCCACTTAGGCGGCTTAGCTCTCTTGCAATGAGTACCATGTGGTCATACCCACGAACTCGAACATTTCTCGGTGCGGTTGGAATAGGGACAATTATTGCGGAGCCGGGTAAATCTGGAAGCGATTCAAAGAGGAGCTCCGCCAGTGGTCGATGCGCTGCCTTCACCCGCTGAAACTTATACGCATCTATTATTTCCGCAAGCACACCTCTCCTCGGCGCAGCACACCACGTGGGTTGACGGGGTTTTGCATCCGGTCGACACATGGTATTGCTAGCGTATGTTCGGCCGCTCGTTACTTTATCTGCGTTTCGCTCTTCAAAAATGTCATTTTTACAACAATCACATAAAACAGTACCCATTATACCACACCCATAACAGTGGTGGGGAGCAATAATACCAAACAGCCTGTCAATCATTGTAATTTTTACGTTTATGCCTTTCTTTTATTGATTATACTGCACACGACGGGTATAATAATAGATGACTATGTCAATATGAGCCTAAGAAGTGGAGGAAATCATGGCCCGTAAACAAAATGATGATTTATTAATGGAAGACGAGCTAGCTGCAGCGTTTTTGACCGATGACGATATGCCCTCGACACCTGCGCCACAACAGCCCGCTCCAGTAGCAGACGACAATTGGGACGAAGGTGAAGGTGAGTTCCCAGGACAGCTCGCCGTTGACGCATATGAAACGGACGACAAGCTTATTATTAAGGCACGTACGGCTGGTATTGATCGTAACGACCTTGATGTCAGCATTTCTGATGGCATTTTAACCATCAGCGGTACACTTGTCAGTAGTGATGAGTCCGAGATTCGCAATTGGCACATTCAGGAGTGCTATTGGGGAGAATTTAGTCGTACCCTCGCCCTACCTGTTCCTGTTCGCGAAGAGGGAGTAGGGGCTGAGCTCAAAGATGGAATTCTAACTATAACCTTCGAAAAGGTTAAGCAGGAAAAAGCAACAAAGATCCCAGTCTTATAGGCAAGATTGAAACTCAGATAACCCCAAGCATAAGAACTTGGGGTTATTTAAATATCGAGCTTTCTTGCGTAAAAAAATAAAACCCCTCGTATTTGAGGGGTTTTATGGTCAAATCAACCGCGTCTATGAAGAGACGCTATCTGTGACCCACCTGATAATCGCCCAGGCGAAGATGGCGACGATCAAACCAATAACCGCATACATAATAGTATTTTTTGCTGAGGTAACCTTGTTTGAGTCACCAGCCGAAGTGGCATATTTAATACCACCGAAAATAAGCATGATAACCGCTAGGATACCGATAAGCCATAGCATGATGTTTATAATAGTAACGACGATGTCGTTCGCATTTGCGTTTGTGGCAAGTCCCTCTCCGCCACCAGCTGCATCCAAGCCTTCGTTTAAGCCACCCTGCGCAAGCACGCTTTCAGGGCTAATTACGCCTGCTCCTAGCGCAAGAACTGGAATCATCAGTATTCCAATGAGTAATATTGCTTTTTTCATACTTCTTTTTATAACCTTTCTTATATTGCTACTATCGTCATGTTAATTATATCACACAGAACCCACGCAAATGCAAGAGCTATACAAACTGTTTCACGATGAGATTTACGATGACCCACGAGAAAATCGCAACAAGCAGGCCGACCACCGCATAAACGAC
>JARKOR010000195.1 GCA_029975625.1 Nanosynbacter sp.
ACGGCCGGACAAGTGTTAATTGACAACGTGGATGTGCGCGACATGCGCCTCAGGGACCTCTCCGGGCAAATTGGTTACGTGCCCCAAAAGGGCGTGTTATTCTCTGGGACGGTCAAGATCAATGTTACATACGGCAACAAGCGCGCGAGCACCAAAGAAATTGACACAGCAATAAAGGTCGCCCAGGCAAGCGACTTTGTCAAGAAACTTGAGGGCGGCCTGCAAAGTAATATTTACCAAGGAGGAACAAATGTGTCAGGGGGACAAAAGCAACGACTATCTATTGCTCGCGCCCTTGCAGTCAAACCGAAAGTGTATATTTTTGATGATTTCCATTATCTTTATTATGATTCCCCGAGCATCCGTATCCGCGAAACGCGTAAATGTAGTGCTCAACACAACCGCAACCATTAGCGACCCTTAAAACCCAAAGAAGCCTGCCCGAAATGGACCTGGGCGAATTGAATTTCGCGATTTAACGTTCACCTATCCAGACGCCGACAGCCCCGTGTTGTCCGGTATCAACTTTACGGCTGAACCAGGTCAGACTACCGCGTTCATTGGTAGTACAGGCAGCGGCAAAACGACGCTGATTGGACTCATTCCTCGGTTCTACGACGTGACGGCCGGACAAGTGTTAATTGACAACGTGGATGTGCGCGACATGCGCCTCAGGGACCTCTCCGGGCAAATTGGTTACGTGCCCCAAAAGGGCGTGTTATTCTCTGGGACGGTCAAGAGCAATGTTACATACGGCAACAAGCGCGCGAGCACCAAAGAAATTGACACAGCAATAAAGGTCGCCCAGGCAAGCGACTTTGTCAAGAAACTTGAGGGCGGCCTGCAAAGTAATATTTCCCAAGGAGGAACAAATGTGTCAGGGGGCCAAAAGCAACGACTATCTATTGCTCGCGCCCTTGCAGTCAAACCGAAAGTGTATATTTTTGATGATTCGTTTTCGGCACTTGACTTCAAGACTGACGCGAAACTTCGCAAGGCGCTTCAGAAAGAGACCGCCGGTAAAACCGTACTTATTGTCGGACAGCGTATTAGCACTATTATGAACGCGGATAAAATTATCGTGATGGATGAAGGAAAAATTGTCGGACAGGGCACTCATGACGAACTGATGAAGCATAACGTCGTATATCAGGAAATCGCCCATTCACAACTGTCCGACGAAGAGCTAGCGAGAAACAAAAACGCTAGGAAGGAGGCTAAATAATGGATAGTCAGCCCCGAAAACCAGCACCAAGACAACGCCGAGGCGGTATGTTCGGTGGACCTGGCCCTGTTGGCGCTCCTACCGAGAAAGCTAAAGACCTTAAGGGTACACTCAAGAAGTTGGCTCACCATCTACGACCATATTGGGGTAAACTATCCGTCGTCCTGATATTTGCCATAGCCAGCACCGCCTTTGCGATAGCCAGTCCGAAAATTCTCGGTCATGCGACCAACCAGATTGTCGATGATTATGTCGCCATGAAAGCATATGATGCTATTATGGAAAATCTGCCGGTTGGCGTGACACTGCCCGCTGGGACCACTGGCGCCGATGTCCTCGACAGTATACCAGCCGCAGAGCGAGACAATATCCCATCCTCCCAAATCGACAGTATCAAATCGCTTGATCTTTCTACTCGTCCAACCTTTCATTTTGAGGCTATTCGTAGTATCATCGTCCTTCTTCTCGCTCTCTACTTACTGAGCGCCGCCCTCAGCTATATTCAGGGGTGGATTATGACGAATATCACGCAAAAAGTAACCTACACGCTACGCCGCGACATCTCGCAAAAAATCAATCGTCTGCCACTCAAATATTTCGATAAGCGCACGTACGGAGAGGTGCTCAGCCGCGTCACCAACGATGTCGATACTATCTCGCAATCACTCAACCAAAGCCTTTCGCAAATTGTCACATCGGTGGTCATGATTATCGGTATTATTGTGATGATGCTGAGTATTAGTTGGCTGCTCACCCTTATCACAATCTTGGTATTGCCTATCAGTTTCGGATTTATCGCGTTCATTACCAAACGTTCGCAAGTGCAGTTTGTTCGCCAGCAGGAACTTCTGGGCGACATCAATGGGCATATTGAGGAGATGTATGCCGGGCATCAAGTTATGCGCGTCTTTAACGGCGAAAGGGCTTCAATTGCAAAGTTCAACCGTATCAACGACAAACTGTACCAGAGCTCGTGGCGAGCGCAATTTTTCTCTGGTCTCATGTTCCCGCTCATGACGTTCGTCGGAAACCTTGGTTATGTCGGCGTCGCTGTTGCGGGTGGATGGCTGGCGATTAACGGCCATATTAGAATCGGAGATATCCAAGCGTTTATTCAGTACGTTCAGCAATTCAACCAGCCAATCATCCAGACCGCCAATATCGCCAATGTCTTGCAATCGACGGCGGCAGCCGCGGAACGGGTGTTTGAATTCCTCGACGAACCAGAGCAAGCAGCCAATACAACAAAGCCTGTGACGCTTAAAAACCCTGTTGGGCGCGTTGTATTCGACAAGGTAGTATTCGGCTACGACCCCAAAAGTCCGGTCATTAAAGGTCTGTCCGCAACCATTGAGCCTGGAAGCCGCGTTGCGATCGTTGGTCCAACCGGCGCAGGAAAGACCACCCTGGTTAACCTCCTTATGCGCTTCTATGAGGTTGATAGCGGCACAATCACCATTGACGGCGTCAACATCCAAGACATGAGACGAGAAGACGTGAGACGGCTATTTGGCATGGTTTTACAAGATACTTGGCTATTCAGCGGCACTATTCGCGATAATATTACCTACGGCGCGCCAAATGCCACCGAGGAACAGATGATTGCTACCGCCAAAGAAGCGCATGTCGATCACTTCGTCAGTTCCCTGCCCGGTGGATATAATATGGAGCTCAACGAGGAGGCAAACAACATCTCCCAAGGCGAGAAACAACTTCTGACTATCGCCCGCGCCATGCTCGCTGGTGCCCCTATGCTTATCTTGGATGAGGCTACAAGCTCCGTCGATACGCGCACCGAAGTTCTCATTCAAAAGGCCATGGATAATCTCATGCGGCACAAAACGAGCTTCGTCATCGCTCACCGTCTTTCGACAATCCGCGACGCCGACCTTATCCTCGTTATGAAAGATGGCAACGTCATCGAACAAGGCACCCACACAACATTAATGCAGAAAAATGGGTTTTACGCCGAGCTATACAACAGTCAGTTCACCGAAGCGATATAGAGCATCAGTGACGACGGAGGCCTTTTACTCCCGGATAACGCGCCCTCATCACATTGACCAACCCTTGAATACCAAGTTGAGCCAGCCCCTCTTCTCCCAGTGTGGCGAACTTCTTTGCTAATTCCATTGTCTGTAAGTCTGGGAAAGCTTCTATGATCCAGGGTGGCGCCACATAAGCACTCCCTCGAAAAGTGGTTGAATCAATCACTAAAAAATCAAGGTCCGTCAGACCACCCTCATTCAACGCTGTACCAAAAATCGCCAGGTCGCTCCTGTCTACTCCTCCAACCCAAAGCGGCAGTCTGGCCTCATATTGATCGAGGTCCTTGTTAACGAGCACAGACCCATGTCTCGGCTCCAAACATCTCTCATCGGGGTCTACGCGGTAGATCGCACTAGTCTCAAAAAACATAAAGATAAGTATAGAGCAACAAAAAGCAACCCGCAAGCAATAGTGCTATACTAAACTCATGGAAGATTCTATTTTTACCAAGATTATCAAAGGTGAGGTGCCATGTCACAAAATTTATGAAGACGAGCGAACGATAGCTTTTTTGACCATTCAACCATTTGCTGAGGGACACACACTTGTTGTGCCAAAAAAGCAGGTCGACCACCTCTGGGATCTGGACGATGAAGAATATCTCAATCTATTGGCTGCGGCCAAAAAAGTCGCTCTGCACCTACGCGAAGTCTCCAGCAAAGACCGCGTCGGCATGACCGTCAAAGGTTTCGACGTGCCTCATGCTCACATCCACCTCGTCCCTATCAATCGTGGCGATGGCGTCAGCCTCGACCAGAACGACCTACCAATCACCCCAAATGACGAACTCACAGTCGTCGC
>JARKOR010000183.1 GCA_029975625.1 Nanosynbacter sp.
CTGATGAGATTGGCAGGATGCATCATGATAAATATAAATGAGGAGTGGGTAACAGGTAAAAAGTATTTAACGATGGACGTAGAGTAATGATAGTAGGATACAGGGCGGCTACGAAATTACAGCATTTTCGGGACACTACCTTGAATCGGTATCGTGAATGTCATTAGCTCCTTAATAGACCATATATGATCAGTCATTCCTTCTGCCATCGCGGGTGTTCTTTGTATCCATTTTTTCCTGCCCTGATCAATTTTTAGCCTAAGGGGCTGTAGCAAAATAAGTTAGTTAAACTCTATCTTTTTGTTAGGTTTAATTGTATAATTCCATTCTCCATGAAATTTATCTGAGGTCAAGTTTATCTCTTTTAATTCATTATCAGAAATTTTTATACCTTTTGGATAGACTTTTTCATCCAGCCGGCACTCAACATGAAGCCCTTTTTGCGTAGTGGTAGCAGCAATGAGATTTACTATGGCTTCATGACTAATTAAGGGTTTTCCCCTCCAGTTTTGCGTTATGAATGAAAAGAGCCTGTGTTCTATCTTGTTCCATTTGCTTGTTCCTGGTGGAAAATGTGATACTGTGATTTCTAATCCTGATTCATCTGCAAGCTTCTGAAGTTCAACTTTCCACAATCGCACTCTATAGCCATTAGAACCGCCCGAATCTGCTGTGATTAGAAGCTTACTGGCATCTGGATATGCCATTTTTCCCATCGTGTTCCACCATTGCCGTATGCTTTCTACCGCAAAAGCTGATGTATCATGATCAGTACCTACATTGACCCAACCTTCATTTCTTGAAATATCATAAATACCATAAGGATTTACTTTCCCCAAGCCTTTTATTTTAAAATCATGAACAAGTACTTTTAAAGGATTGCCTTTCAAGTGATATTCGCGACCTCCATTTCTAAAGTTTCCAACAAGCTCCTTCTTCTTTGTATCTACTGAGATCACCGGTTGACCGTACTTTATAAACAATTTGGTTTTATTATTTATTAATATAAATTGACCATTTCTGTCAGGATTATTGTCACCTTCAATTACTTTTTGATTTGATTGCAGACTGTAGCCTTGGCTGTGAAGAATATCGGCAACCCTCATGTGACTGATATTATGGCCCATGTTTTTTAGTTCTCGTGCCAACTTTCTTGTGCTCTTGCAGGTCCAGCGCAAAGGGGATTCAGGATCTCCGCGAGTAGTAGGTTCAATTAAATTATCCAGATCTGATAACAGCGTTGCATCAGTATCAACCAACTTTTTTCTGCCACCTCCTGGCTTTCTTATTTTGCCGGATTCTATAATTTCGGGTTCATTCTCTAATTCCTTGCACCCTTTGGAGATAGTATCACTGGAAACACCAGTGGCTCTGGATACTTTTTCTATTCCGCCCCAGCCGATAGTTTTAGCCTCTGAAGCAAGAAATAATCGCCTTGACTTCTCATTAAGGAATCGATTGATGTAATCATATCTACATTTTATGGCGCTTAATTCATCCATATTACTTAATAGCATGCTTCAAATATAAAAAGTTACCTAAACTATTTTGTTACAATTACTAAGGCCCTTGGCGCAGTGGAGGCAAACCACGAGGTGTCTGCAGTTAGGGTCCTCGGCCTTTTGCTCTTCGGAAGAGAGGACGCAGTCCATCGCTACCTCCCCACTCATGAGGTGGCCTTCCAGGTTCTTTCCGACACCAGGATTGTAGTCAACGAATTCTTCCGA
>JARKOR010000197.1 GCA_029975625.1 Nanosynbacter sp.
ACTAATAATGCAAGTGCGCTATGAATTGGTGTCTACGAGACTCTTTTGTTTGTCCTTGCGAAGGTGATAGCGGTTCTCGGCATCGCGGCCCAGGTGGCGATCATAATTGTAATATATAACGCCTTCTTTATTATTGGCTAGCTTGCTAACTGTGCCATAGAGTGGGGCGCAGATTTGAGTATGACCGATTTGCGTTTCGGTTATCTTCGTTGTGCGTAGAAATATCTCGGCTTTATTAGCCCCGTTAGCGTAGATTACTAAGCATTCATTTTCCAACGCTCGAGCTGGACATAGGGCGTCAACCATAGTAGCTTCTGCATTCGCGTCAGGATATTTTTTCAGCAAAAAACCACTGTCCTCGCGTGTCCAATATGATGGACAACAGACAATGTCCACTCCTTGCAGAGCGAGCTCTTGGAATACCTCGGGAAACGCTAAATCCCAGCAGATAACGATGCCAATGGTGCCAATACTCGTCTTTACCGCCGACACAGAGGTTCCAGCAGTGAGGTATCGTCGTTCTGGTGTCCATAAATTGTTCTTCTCGTATTCTAGAACTATATCACCCTCCCGATTTATAAGTAGTGATGTGTTGAAGTACCCCTCTTTCTTTTTGCGAATAAAGGAGCCGCATACGATATACACCTGATGTTCTCGCGCTAACTTCTGAAAAAACACAATTGTCTTCGATGTTATGTCGCAGGCATACTCTAAATTGTAGGGCAGCGGACCGGTTATGCAATCCTCAGGCAATACGACCAAATCTAACGTATGTCCCTTGAGGGCATCTTCAAGCAGGCTTTTCGCCTTTTGTAGGTTAGTATTCACTTGCAGGGTCAATATCTCCATTTGGATTGCTGCAACACTGATAAATCTTTTCATACCTCTCATTGTAGAATTTAATATTTTATAAGCAAGTTTTGGGTGTCAGCGCCGGATTATCTAAGGCCCGCTAGCGGAGATTCGTGGTAAACTAGGGTAAGATGAAATCGTTTTCTTTCGAGGTTAAGCACAGGTTGGCCAATACACTGGCGCGTACTGGTGTAATTCATACGCCGCATGGTGATATTCAGACGCCGGCGTTTATTGTGGTGGGAACGAAAGCGAACGTTAAAGCTATGACGCCGGAGATGGTCAAGGGTGTTGGGGCGCAAGCGGTGTTGGCGAATGCCTATCACCTCTATTTGCAGCCAGGCCATGAACTGATTGAAAAGGCGGGCTATTTGGGGCAATTTATGCACTGGGATGGCCCGACTTTCACGGATAGCGGCGGGTTCCAGGTACTTAGTCTAGGCAGCGGCTTTAAGAAAGTATTGGCCATGACGACCGATGTCGAAGCGGAAATCGCTATTACAAATAAGGGGCAGCGCCACGCGTGGGTGGATGAGGATGGTGTACAGTTCAAGTCGCACCTTGACGGCAGTATGCATAAGTTCACGCCGGAACTGTCCATGCAAATTCAGGCGGGGATTGGCGCGGATATCACTTTTTCGTTTGATGAATTAACGTCGCTGATCGATCCGTATGAATATCAGGTTGAGGCGCTACTGCGGACGCACGAGTGGGCGGAGCGAAGTTTGGCGGAGGTGAAGCGTCTGCGCGCTGAGCGGCCAGAGAAGCCCTATCAGGCGCTGTTTGGGGTGCTACAGGGCGCGAATTATGAAGATTTGCGTAAGTCCACCGCTGAATTTTTAGGTAATATGGATTTTGATGGTTATGGTATTGGCGGGGCACTCGAGAAAGACCAGATGGCGGAGATTATCGGTTGGGTGAATACCATTTTGCCCGAAAACAAACCGCGTCATCTGCTCGGGATTTCCGAGCCGGATGATATTTTTGCGGCAATAGAGCAGGGGATTGACACGTTTGATTGCGTTTCGCCGACTCGGGTGGCGAGAAACGGTGCCGCCTATACGCCGCATGGCCGGGTCAATATGCGCGGACTAAAGTACCGCGAGCAATTTTCGCCTATCTTTGAGGATTGTGATTGTTACACCTGCAAAAACTATACGGCTGCGTACATTTGTCACCTGCTCCATGCCAAGGAGTCGCTAGCGGGGACGCTTCTTTCCATTCACAATGAACGGTTTATCGTGAAGCTGGTCGACGATATTCGCGAGAGTATCATCAGTGATTCGTTCCATGCGTTCCGCGATGATATGCTAGGGCGATATTACGGCGGGAAAACGACGTAGAATTACCTCGGATCGGCGCCTAGCGCCAGTTCATGCGTCCGTGCGCTAAATTCAAAGTCTGCAAGCCTCTTTAGTCGTGTCGCCTCTGGAGCAAGCCCCGCGGGAATTTCTCCAGCATTTGCCGCCAAGTATAAAAAGAATGCCTTATCGGACAGCTTACGTAGCGTGCCAGCAGGAAGTTCGACGGCCAATTTAAGGGATTCGCCCAACTCGTTGAGCGCGCGTCTCGCTTTTCCGAACGTGTCGCTGGAGATATGCCTGGGGTGTTTCTCTGCTCCCTCGTCTACATTCTGTAATATGTCGGTATGTTCTACCGCGGTGGGCTGGTTTGGTCCCTTTTCCATAATATATTCCTCTCCGCCTCTGAGCCGAGGCAATTAATTGTTTGCCGATATCATACCTTCAGAAACGAAAAACCGCCTGAACGAATTGTCCGGCGGTTATTTTGATTTCTTGGGAATTATCTATCGGTATTATGACAAAACAACCGAGCGGTCCGCGAGCATTGCTTCATACACTGTTGCGTTTTACTTGCCATGAAGCAATAATATCACACTACGTTTTGCTGTCAATGTTATTTTTAGACATGCCACTTAAAAAAGATAACGCCTATGCTTGCGACTCTGCGAACTATGTCGCACAATGGCTTCATGGAAAACGCACAACCGTCGCAAGCAACACGTATTGATATACTCGCAAAACTTCAGCCGGAAGGGTGGATGCAAATCGCTGCCGAGAATCTTAAGCTGAATGCCATAGGAATAGAGAATGATGACGATTCGGATGCCGAGATGGAGGTGTTCGCCGACGTAGCCGAAATCATCAAGGAAGATGAACTCATAGGTAATAATGTAACGGTCGTTGGTTTTGGGCGAACGGCTACGGACGAAACACTACGACTCATGGCGGTCACTGGCCACTATAATGCAGTGACGTCTATATCAGGTGGGGCAGAGGAACATATAGAGGGCCTTTCTTCTGGTGATGAGGTATTAGCCCTATGTGTTCACGCGGCCCAGAAAAAGAAGAACTCTGCGCAGGACTGCTATTTTCCGCTAAATCGGAGTACTCTCGCGTGCGTCGAGGTCGAGCTTGGTGATGATGATACGCCGTATATCGTATCTCTTCTTCGCAAGCGTCAGCGGATGATCCAGGATATTGTCGCGAGCTCTGATTTTCAGGCGTTGAATATACATAAAAAGCGAAAAACTCTAGATCTTATAGCTGAAGACCTAAGCCTGGAATTGGCCGATTCTTTCCCCGCGGAGATGACAAGCTTAGTGTGCCACAGATATTCGGAGCATATAAAACTACCGGAAATCTATTCGGTTGTGGGTTCTGAATATGACGCAGAGGTGATTTCGGGTGACAAAATTAGGCTTATTCCGCAAGAACGCAACGGTGAACTTGTCGTGGAGCTCAGCAATAGCAAAGAACAGGCGACGTATCTCGTTCGAGTTGACGACGTCGTGGATATGTATCCTCGCGATAGCCATTTAGTGGAGCTTGGTGAGCCTACCGATGAAATCGAGATTACGGATATGATAGGTTTAATATGCCAGGAGGCAGACGGGGCAGAGGCTTTTGTCTCGTCTCCGATTTTTCGTAAATTATCGCTGGACATACAGAGAAAAGCTCTGGAAAGATATGAGGATGCCATAGCAGAGCACCTAAGCACGGTAACACAATTTCTTGACAGCGTTGATCCATTAGAGATAGAAGTACGCGTGACGGCATTTCGCTGCCAGCCAGAGAGCACATTGTGTCTCGGATGGTCTAACCCGCTTGTGTCGCAAAGTTCCTTTAGCGAAGACAATGACGTAACACTCACGGTCGACTTCGTTAAGGTGTATAATCCAGACCTTGCCGACAGCAAAGACAGGACTGAACCGTTTACGTCGCGCGATGACTTTACGTTGTCTGGCGGTGAGCCAATGGTGTTGTTGGGTATCGGTATGACAGAAATGTACTATCTCGTACGAGCACGCGATATCCTAAGCCTCGTGCCAGTGTATGAAGATTAGGCTCTTTTTCAAAAAGGAGTCGTGCCTGTTTACAAGTGCGTGAAACTTCGCTATAATAGAACCCATACGCCGTGGAGTCTTTTTATGGGCTTATCGCGTGAAATAATATTTATCAAAAAAGGAGAACCATCCAAATGGCAGGAACTTTCGACCGAAGTAAGCCACATGTCAATGTTGGTACTATGGGCCACGTTGACCACGGTA
>JARKOR010000233.1 GCA_029975625.1 Nanosynbacter sp.
AACAAGTGGATGAACGTCCACCATAAGGACATCCCGCGCATCCTCGATGCCAAATGGGGCGACATCGGCGACACCAACCTTGGTAGCGTTGAGTTTGCAAAGTCCCTCGGTGTTCATGCTGTGACTATCCATAACTACATGGGAGTGGAAGCGATGACTCCTATTCTGAAGGAGTTTTTCTGTTTCGTACTCTGCAAGACGAGTAATCCGGGTTCGGGCGAGTTCCAGGATCTTCGACTATATAAGGACGAGTGGAGGCTGCACTACGACCTCGTTGCACAGCATGTCCAGAATGGTTGGAATGGCCATGGACCAGGTGCTGGGCTCGTCGTAGGGGCCACCTACCCCGAGCAACTCATCAACGTTGACGAGGATGTCGAAAAACTCGTTTTCCTCGTCCCAGGCGTCGGCAAGCAAGGTGGAACTGTGGCGGATGTCATGCGAAACGTGAAGAGGAATATTCCTCTCATCAACGTTTCGAGTGGCATCACCTCAGCACCAGATCCCGCCAAGGCCGCTAAGCTGTACAACGACCAGATCAAGGAGTGGTTCGTATGAGTATCATCGATGACCTCACCAGGGTGGGGGCTTTCTACGCGAAGGATCATCTCGTGCTCACGTCAGGGCGTCACAGTCCAGTCTACATCAACCTGCGCGTCATCGCGCCTATGCTGAGGCTGGTTGATGATATATCCTACAATCTCATGCGCGTGACACCTGCCTACCCGAATGTTATCGTGGGCCCAGAAACTATGGGCCGCACACTGGCCTTCGCCCTGGCAGGGCGTAAGCTACGTTCGCCACTAGCGTTGTGGTGCAACGTAGCCGGTGAGGGTGAAAACAAGACGGCTTCGTGGCCCATCAAAATGGGCTTCGAGAAGACCCTAAGGCCTGGGATGACCGCTATCGTGATCGATGATCTCCTTACTACGGGAAGTTCGGTCAAACCCGTAGTCGACCTGCTTCGAGCAAGCGAGATTGAGGTCCTCGGGGTTGCGGTTATTGTCCGGCGAAATCCAGATGTAACCGCGGAAACGTTGGGAGTACCCGAACTGTGGGTGCTCGAAGACGTCAACGGAGGCGAGACCTACGCGGCCGAAGACTGCCCTATGTGCGCCACAGGGCAACCGCTTCGACTTCGTCCCGGCCACGGCTGGAAGTTTGCCGAGGAGCATCCCGACCATCCGTCGGTCCTCGCTGCGATCCACTGATCCTATCCACTAAAGAGAGCTAACTTCCCGATTCATACCTCTGCTTCTTCCCTGCAAGGAAGAAGAATACAGAATCGGAATACAATGAAATTATAATTTATGTGCGGGCTTAACAGGGGAAAATAATCACGTGCGAGTCTATTGACGTATAAATTACGCATATTTTGCAACAATT
>JARKOR010000238.1 GCA_029975625.1 Nanosynbacter sp.
CCAGGCTTATACACCCAGACTTCAGGGTCCACGAGGGAAAACGCAACTATGGGCTTAAACACGACGTCCCGTACTTCTGGAGGCATGCTGGCTCCGATGCTGCTATCTTTGCCCATCCTCGTCAGCAACCCGAGGGCTTCATCGTCCACCGGCGAGTACGTTAGGCGAGCTAGGTCATGCCTGGCTCGCGTTGCCCTGGCATAATCTGCCCGGGCAAGCTCCTCGTCCGTCGGAATCTCGAACCCTGCTCGGGCTATGACGTTGTTACTAGGTCCGTCGTCAGCAGAGTAGCTATCTCGCCGCTTGCTGGTGCTTGAAGACGGATTACTCCATTCGTCACTCATTTTTCTCCTATAAATGTACAGACTGCCACGATGGCAGTTAACACTATGATTATACCATGAAGATGAGGTGATTACAATACCATAACAGTATACAGCCTACTCGCGTAAATACCACTTGTTTCGGATATTTTACCGCGCGCCGCAAACCACGCGGTTCGCCTCGAGCCAGCCCTCGAGCGAGCCGCCGTCGAGAAAACGACCTTTTGCATGCACGACCTTCATCCTCTGGCCTTGCTCGATGAGTTTCTCAAACGGTGTGAATATATAATATTCACCGCTTACCGACTCGCTATCGACATAGTCTTTCACCGCCATAAGCATCTCATAGTTGAGCACATATTTTGCGACATTTTTCACAAATGGGTTTGGTATATTTTCAGGGTGCTCGGTCACACGGATGAGATTGCCCTGCTCATCTTCTTCGATTGATCCATAGCGGCCAGTAATAACGTCATCATCAGGAAGTACAGCCCCTAAAATACCATTCTGTCCCTCAGGCACAGCATCAATCAGACGTGCTGTTTCAGACGACTCGTCTTCATTGTAAAAGAAATCGTCGCCCATCACCACTACCACCGATTCACCCGGATTGATGTACTCGCTCGCAAGCGCCACAGGTACCGCAGTACCGTACTTGCCATAGCTCGGCTGAACGACAAAATGTAGCTTTACGCCGTCAAGCGGCGCTACAAGCGGCAGATATGACTCTTTACCGTTGCGCTTTAGATAATCGTTTAGCGGGATATTGCTGCGATAGTACTCGCGAATCTGTGCACTCTGTTCACTTACGACAAAGATAATCTCGTCAATCCCCGCCTTCAGACAATCCTGCACGTTATAGTCAATAATCGGTCTATTTCCGACCGGAATCATGCACTTTTCGATTACTTTTGTGACTGGTAACCGTCGCGTGCCCCAGCCAGCCACCGGAATTATAGCCTTCGTGATATTCATCCTTTATAGCCTTTCGGATTTTGGCTTTGCCAACGCCAACTATCGGCGCACGCATCCCCAATGCTTCGTCTAACTGTCCAGCTCAGCTCTTTCTGGGCCTTGTCGACAAGCGCGTAAGACTCCGGCAAGTCACCCGCGCGGCGATCGACTATCTCATAAGGGATACGCCGTCCAGACGCCTCTTCAAAAGCCCGAACCAGCTCAAGCACCGACACCCCAACCCCCGAACCAAGATTATACGCTGTAAATCCTGGCTTTGAGTGCTCAATCGCCGCAACATGCCCCTCCGCCAAATCATCGACATGAATATAATCGCGCACGCCCGTGCCGTCTTTCGTGTCATAATCGCCGCCAAAAACATTCAGTTTTTCTCGCCGACCCGTCGCGACCTGGGTAATATATGGCATCAGATTATTCGGAATGCCGCTTGGATCCTCGCCAATTCGCCCGCTTGGATGCGCGCCAATTGGGTTAAAGTACCGAAGTATCGTTGCCTCGAACTCCTCATCGGCAGCACTGACATCGCGGATGATTTCTTCGATAAAATATTTCGTCTTGCCATATGGGTTCGTGATTCCCTGTCCTACTACGGCACCCTCCGCATAGGGAACCGGCGCGCTGCCATAGACAGTCGCCGATGAGCTAAAGACCAATTTTTTCACGCCATGCGCTTGCATTGCCGCAAGTAGTACGAGCGTCGAATCGAGATTGTTCTGATAATACAGCAGCGGCTTCTCGACCGATTCTCCCACCGCCTTCAGTCCTGCAAAATGAATAACCGCATCAATATCGCCCGCCGCAAAAATATTATCCAACGCGTTTCGGTCGCGCACATCCGCTTCGTAAAACGGTATGGTCCGACCGGTAATCTCTTCGACGCGACGCAGCGCCTCG
>JARKOR010000240.1 GCA_029975625.1 Nanosynbacter sp.
CCTGCGGCTTTTGAATATGTCCTTCTTCTCGTTGCCCCTGGATGTGATATGATAAAAACAGCCAGGGTATTCTATTCGAAGGGGCCTTGCCATACCTAGCTCTCCGGTGTCCTTCTATTTCCCTCTGATAGGGTACCCCAGTCCATTTCATTGTCAATTGTTGAGACCTGACCCCTATACCCATGCAAATTTATTCTTTGAAGTGTACTTTGGCCGAGGAATTCCAGTATTCCCGAGGACGTACTTGTCCCAAACGGGATTCAGGGGATCAATGGTAGCTATCAGTTTGCTTGTAAATGATGCCTCACATCGGCTCATACTCTGGCGAAAGTAATCTAAGGCATCGTCGAACGATGGTTTCTGTATTTTTGCCTGCTCCATGAATTGGTAGTATGTCGCATACCACCAGGACGGACGCTGTCTGACCCGATAGAAGCTGTTGAACTTCCGTTGGAATTCACCGTTCTTCGAGACGTCCACCAGTGGGAATAGCTCCATAATTTCGAGATACTGCTGAACACCACCCCGTGCATTTTCTATGGCTATTTCAATTTCTCGCTTGTCCATTTTCTTCCTGCACAACGTGCAGCATCAGCCGCGCGGGCGGCAGCGGCGTTGGGTGAAGCCGCTGGCTGGCATTCTCATTTCATTCGTTATCGTTGGCATCAAATCCAGCTCATTGGTTGGGATATACATTAAGAGCTGATGGTTCTAACCCGTACCATTTTGTCTCGTTGAACGGTGCGCACGTATTGAACCGCCGGCAGCCCAAAGAGAATAGCCCGGTAAGGACGGTCCGTGGCAATCCCGAAAAGCTTTCCCATCTCCGGACGCAAGTCGAGGATGAATTTCAGAAAATCGCACCAAGTAGTGCCCAACCCGTGCGACTGGGCAAGAAGTTCAAAGTAACTCAACGCAATCACGACGTCGGCATCACCGCAATATGCTTTTTCGCCTGCCGAGGCGATCAGAAGATGCGGCGCGCCACGGAAAATTTCATCCACATTCGAATGGCGATGGGCATATATCGCCTTGCAGATGAACTCCGGCAGTTCAGGTTTCTCCGCGATGGACTTTTCAAGTCCGTCGATCAGATCCTCAAATATACGGCGCAGGGCGAGCCGCTTGTCCACTACGATGAACGTAAGGTCGCATGTGTTGCCCCCGGTCGGCGCATGGGCGGCGTCGGCGAGGAGTTTGTCGATAAGTGGACGTTCCACATTTTCACTGCGGTACTGCCGCATGGTTCTCCTGCCGCGGACAAAACGGCTCAGGGCGTCCGGCGCAAGGGCGGGCGTTGTTTCTAGGGGGAGGCTGTCCTCAGCCCGCAAGCCGAAAATCGACACGGCTCCGGTCGGGCAGATCGCCAAGCAATGCTGGCAACCGATACATTGCTCTTCCAGGTGTGCCGGAATATCGGGATAATTATCACGGTAATCAATAATACGGCGGGGGCAGTCTTCAATACAGGCGTTACAACGGATGCATTTTTCGCGCATAACGATAAAATTCAACTTATTATCCATGTCTTCAGTTCTCCAGATTAGGTTGCGAGTTAGAGCATTTCAAGGCCATTTTGCCTCCGCGGTAGGGACAGCATAGGGGTCAGCCCTGGACAGCATAGGTTATTGTCCAATATCGAGGTCTGACCCCCTAGGCCTTCTTCTTATAGATAGAGCTTGGCAGCTAACACGCCTAGACCGCCAGAAATAGTTCCATAAAATCCACCGAATACAAAGGCAATCGGCCACATCGAGGCACCGCCACCTCTATACGGAAGAACAAACTCGACAAATAGGACGAAAGCCGGAAGTACCAAGGAGGAGATAAACCACGCCACTTTTTCTTGTTTGCCTAGCAGACGCAGTGCAAGTCCAACTATGAATGGAATTATTAATAAAATCGCAAGGGTCATAAATTGTTCTTCACATTATTCTGAAGGTAAAAATCGCATTTGCGCCATTTGAAGGTCCGGTCAGACTTAGCCGCTCAACTCCTGCAATCTCTTCAAATTTCTTCGCTCCAAGAGCCGCACATACCAATGGCATGCGACTTTGGAAGCCCATGACCTTATGTATGTCGCCAGCCCTTATTGAAATTTCCTTCTCTCCGTGATTTCGAGCCGGGTCGATAAGATTCTCTTTACAGTATCGCCGAACATCGTCTGAATGGCTCATTGATTTTTCCTTTCCTCTCAACGGGGCCGCGAGCTGAGCGGCCGAAGTGAGGCGCGCTTGGTGCGCCGAAACTGAGGTCCGCTCCAGTTCGCTGTTCTGCGGCGCGGGTCAGCGCGACGCAGGACGGCGAGCCCCAGCTCGCGGCCCCGTTCTGCGGGAG
>JARKOR010000247.1 GCA_029975625.1 Nanosynbacter sp.
CGAAGTACTTCTTCAACAGTTGTTATGCCGCGAAGCGCCTTTATGAGTCCATCGGTCTGCATTGTCAACATGCCTTCCTTGATTGCTTCCGTCTGAATATCGTTGCTCGTGGCGTTCGCAGTAATGAGTTTCTGGATTGTAAGAGAAACGTCAAGCACTTCGTAGATACCAATTCGCCCCTTAAACCCGGTGTGGTTGCATTCATCACACCCTTCAGGATTGGCCCGCCACAGATGCGTAATTTCTGTCTCAGTGGTACTGGGCGGTGAATCGCCTCCAATTTTCTCATCCGCAGCTTGAGTTTCAAGGTCGTGCATACGAGCGATAGCCTCTGTCCCCGTGCCGGCTATTAAGTCAGTTATGACCTTAACTTCGGCAGCTTCAGGAACATGTTGCTGACGGCAAAACGCGCACAGCCGTCTCACGAGGCGCTGTCCAACAACCGCTTTGACAGTCGAGGCAATAAGAAATGGCTCGATATCCATATCGAGCAAGCGAGGCAAACAGGTGGCGGCGTTATTGGTGTGAAGTGTTGAGAACACAAGGTGCCCCGTCAAAGCCGCCTGCACGCCCAGGTTGGCGGTTTCGGTGTCGCGAATCTCCCCAACCATGATGATATTCGGATCTTGGCGCAAAAGAGCTCGGAGTCCCGAGGCAAATGTCATGCCTGCCTTCGGATTGGTCTGCACTTGGTTTACTCCGGGTATTTTATACTCGACAGGGTCTTCAATCGTTGAGATATTAACATCGGACGTATTGAGTTCGGAGAGAACGCTAAACAGGCTGGTTGACTTACCCGAACCGGTCGGTCCTGTCACAAGAATCATGCCGTTCGGCTGCGCCATAGCTTCTTTCATGACGGTCAGTGATCGTCCCCAGTAGCCAAGGTTCTCCAGAGTAACTGACTGGTTCGACTCGTCCAAAATACGCATAACTACTTTCTCGCCATCGGCGATAGGCAGGGTACTAACGCGAAGGGCGTACTGTTTGCCTGATACGCGGATTTTGAATCGTCCATCTTGAGGAACACGCCGCTCATCAATTTTGAGGTTCGATAAAATCTTGATTCGACTGACGAGAGCTCCAAGAACGTTGCGAGGCAACTTATTTACTTCTTTCAACACGCCATCGATGCGGTAACGCACCTGCACAAATTCTTCGCGGGGTTCAATGTGAATATCGCTCGCTTGGGATTTGATGGCGTACTCGAGGAGCAGGTTTACGGTCTGGGCAATCGGCGAATCTTCGGCGAACTGATCCTCGGTGACTGCTTGCGTTTCCTCTTGAGTATTCTCTTGCTGTACGGAAATAACCTCATCGAGCTCTTGGTCTAGTTCGCCACGGTAATTTTCTAAACAATCCAAAATGTTCTCGTGGGTTGCTAAAAATACATTTAGATTATAGCCAATCTCTTTCTGGATGAAGTTCAGCGCCTGAATATCATCAGGGTCTTCCATGGCTAGGCTTAACGTCCCGTCCGAGTCTTGAGCGAATAGCACTACGTTGTACTGCCGGGCAATATGTTCCGGGATTTTCATCAGCACTTCTTTTGGTATATCTTTGGGTTCAATCTCGACGAACGGCACGCCAATCTGTTTACTGACAAGCTTTGCGAGGTCCTGAGGAGTTACGACTCGCTCGCTAATGACGATATTATATAGAGATGTATGCGAATGTTCAGCAAGCAACTTTAATTGAGCAAGCTGAGACTCATCAATCACCCCACCCTGTTGCAATACTTTTTCAATGACGTCGTCTGATATGCGCATACTACTTACGGTTATTATAAGGCAAAATGATTTTTAATGCTACTACAAACATGGTAAACTGTAAAGAGATGAAGCGAGAAGTTAGGAACGAGGAAGCGATGAAGAAGTTCGCCGAAAGTTTTGGTCGGGTTGTTCATGGCGGCGAATTGTTTGAGCTTGTGGGCGACGTGGGTGCAGGCAAGACAACCTTTACGAAAGGGCTGGCCGAAGGTATGGGGATCACGGAAGCGGTGCAGAGCCCGACGTTTACAATTAGTCGAGTGTACGATGCGCGAGATGGTTTGGAACTCAGGCATTATGATTTTTATCGTTTACCCGAGGCGGGAATTATGGCGAATGAGCTAGCGGAGGCGGTTACGGACCCTACAGTAGTGACTGTGGTTGAGTGGGCGGAGGTTGTCGAGTCGGTATTACCAGAGAATAGGTTGCGTCTGGAAATTATCGCGACGGGTGAGGACACTAGAGAAATAACCGTTACGGCGCACGGCGAGCAAGCAGAGAAATTATTAGAGGCGGCAGCATGATTATTCTCATAGACACCTCCACTTCGACGTGCTACCTTACTCTAGTGTCAGACCAGGCACAAAAGACATATGAATGGGAGGCGGGACGCACCCTTGCGCGCGACCTACTCGGTTATCTTCGCGATAGACTCCTTGAGCAGGGGTTGTCGTTTCATGACATTTCAGGTATTGGTATCATGAAAGGCCCGGGAAGCTTTACCGGGCTGCGTATTGGTATGGCAGTGATGAATACCTTGGCGGATGGTCTTGATATTCCGATTGTGGGCGAACAAGGCGAACACTGGCAAAAACAAGCGCTAAACCGACTAAACCGTAACGAAAACGACCAGATTGTCTTGCCAGAATACGGCACCGAAGCACATATAACCAAACCCCGAAAATAGCACAGGCATATCCTTTTATTATATCACACTCGACTAAATAAGTCAACTAGCCCCCAACTCTCTTGACACCAACCTCGGGGGGGG
>JARKOR010000249.1 GCA_029975625.1 Nanosynbacter sp.
CTTGACGAATTGCCCCCTTAGCTCCTCAAGTTCTCAATCCACCTGATTGCAGAGCTGCTCACACGCATGGCCTCATGCATATGCAGGAAACAGAACCTGCTATGGGGAAAAGCAATTGGCGGCAATTTTTAATAGAATGGATCAATATTATCTCATGTAGAATGGTGTGAGTATGGCCATACATCTTGAACTGGAGAATGGGTCGATCAAAAAATATCCAACCTCCTATAAAATATATTATAGCAAAGGCGAGAATTCATTATTCGATATTAAGAGCAAGTGCAATATATCTAACAAATGCGATCATCTCGATTGCGCAATATATGCTGCAGAATATACTGCAAAAAATAATAAAAATCATTTTAAACTTTGTATATTTATTTGCACATTCTGGTTTGCAGCAGCCATTTTCGATATAGGGCTAGGCGTGGTCTTGGGCGGATTATATGCTTTATTTGGGATTTATAATATTTGGCAATCCGACAAAGCTGCAGAAAGAAATAAAGAACTCTTAGAATTTAGAGATCATGGTACAATAAATGGAATAATTGCATACAAATTATAAGGAAATCCCTAACTCAGCGTTCGGGTTTTTGTCTGGGATATCTTTTCCATTCTTTGTATTTTATTTCATACTTTCTATTATGTAATAATGGTTTATTGATATTGTTTTCCGGCCAAAGTACTTAGCATTGCACGCAGTATATGCGCAAACGCTGTGCCTAGGGCATCTACTTCAAACATTCGCACGTCTCTATCCTGGATATTGGTCAGACGGTTCAGATCCTGCCAAGCTTGATTTTTGTCCGAAACATGGACAAAGGCCGAGCCTAATACATACGTAGCACACATTTTCACATTGAAGCCCTCATCCTGAGCCCGCCAGATGAGATCATTCCATGCCTGATCTTTTTCCGGAAGGTCTGAAAAATGAATATTAATAACCTGCAGAATCTAGGCAGTCCTCAATACTTTTGCTAGCGCATTTTCTATTGATCTCCGTCTGGTCTGGTATCGATGTCATCAAGAGTTTAATGGGAATTAGTGTTAATAATTTATTCCTATCAACTCGATGAGCCTGTGGAGAATGGTATAGCCGAGAAGGTTGGCTGCAACAAGCTTTTGTCTGGGGAGGTTGAAACCAACGGTCATGTCCCCCAGCCTCGCCATCTACCGCGGCCTGAAGCGTGCCGGGATAGACTTCGCCGCCTCCGTCCCCTGCGTCAACCTGCAAGAGCTCCTGACACTGCTGGGCGAAGACCCGGATATCATCCACCTTCCCGCCACCCGTGAGGAGGAGGGGGTGGGCCTGTGCGCCGGTGCCTGGATGGGAGGACGAAGGCCAGCTCTGCTCATGCAGAACTCGGGATTGGGAAACTGCATCAATGCCCTGGCCTCGCTCGATATGCTCTATGGCATTCCCCTTCTAATGATCATCAGCCACCGCGGCGGCAAGGGTGAGCCGATAGTTGGCCAGGTGCCCATGGGCCGGCTTACTGTCCCCCTTCTGCAGACCCTGG
>JARKOR010000266.1 GCA_029975625.1 Nanosynbacter sp.
GTTCGACAATTGATTGTTTCATAGCTTTATTATACCAGCGTTGGCGCCATCGACAAGGGCTTCTCTTTTAGTAGAACCGCCCGATGCGATCCATCGCATAAGGCTAGATAAGTAGCAATCTGAAAAGCCGCCATACTGCGATACAACTCGGTAGTCAGCCCCTCGATGCCATCGTCATATTCCGCCATGGCCCGGGCGAGCTCCTTGAGGTACCACATGTCCACCGTAAACACTTGTTTGCCTGTTTGCTCCACATATGCGTCTCGGTCAATGGTCGTGCCTGGCAAATAGTTAAATAGCACTAGTTGCTCATGATGTCCATGCGTCTCGTCGTCATCACCATGAAGTGTCTCTATGAGCTGCTCGTCAATCAGATCATGGATACTACTATTATACGAATGTAGCGTTACGCGCGAGAGTTTATCGCCACCGATTTCATCTCCGAGTAGGAGTTGCGAAATTACCTCTATTTGAGAGCTATGTTTGTTATCTTCAAATAGCCTGCAGCTAACCGCGCACTTGTCGCAGGCACCGCACCCGGTATGACGCTCATCATGAAGATCATCTAAGTGAGCCCCAAGATAAAAGCCGTGTTCTCGTAGATAGGCGAGCAGAGGCGCTCCGGTCAGAGGAAACCGCTGAGATTCGGCCGCAACAAGCACCGTAGCGGCTCCCCCTGCGATATGCGGCCCCAGCGGCAAAACAGCACCGTGCACCGCGCTGGCTCGCCCTCGACCATCAATACAAACCGCCACAGCTTTGTTCTGGTCAATTGGAGTAATGAACCGTGAGACCTCTTCTGTCTCTCTGTCAGCTTCATCGGTCGTCATGTCCCGCGCATGAATAGTACCAGCCCCGATTCCCAATTTCTCCGTTACAGATATGTCGGTCATGATCAATTCCTTTCTCGAGCGGCGAGATGTATGTTTTCTACCCTTGTATTATAATTATCACTTGAGTGCATTGCAATGCATACGACATTCATTCTCTTGATTAATTCATGCCGAATGTGTACAATATGATGTGTACTCAAGGTGCGCCGCTTTAGCTCAGTTGGTTAGAGCGACGGTTTTGTAAACCGTAGGTCTTCGGTTCGAATCCGAAAAGCGGCTCCAAGATATGCTGGAATCGTGTAGTGGCAATCACAGGAGACTGTAAATCTCCCGCCGTAAGGCTTCGTAGGTTCGAGTCCTACTTCCAGCACCA
>JARKOR010000010.1 GCA_029975625.1 Nanosynbacter sp.
CCGTGGCCGGACAGCTTGAAGTCTGTGCCGTTTTGTGTGCCTGCAGGAATCTTCATGCGCACTTTTCCGTCCACCGTATCAACGTCGATTTCCGTACCAAGCGCAGCATCAACCATCGAGATATGCTCAAATGACAAGATAATATTGCCTTCGCGCGTAAACTTTTTGTGCGCCTTGACCCGAATGTGGACATAGAGGTCGCCTTTCGATCCTCCCTGGACAGCCTCACCATGTTCGCGAAGACGAATAGTAGCACCATCGTCAACACCCGCAGGAATCTTCACTTTAATCTCGCGCGACTGGCGCATCGTACCTTTACCACCACACACGGAACAGTTCTTTTCCGGTATTTTGCCCTTGCCGTGACAAGTTGGACAGGTAACGGCCTGTTGAATTTGACCGAAGATTGAGTTCATAACCCTTGTTTGCTGGCCAGCGCCCTTACAATCCGGACATGTTTTCATGCCCGTTCCCGGTTCGGCGCCGGTACCGCCACAATGGTCGCATTCATCGTTGAGCGTGAGGTTGATTGTCTTTTCGACGCCAAATATCGCCTCTTCAAAGGTCAACGTTATGCTCGTCTCGACGTCACGTCCTCGTCGAGGACCCTGGTTTTGCTGAGCGCCTGCGGCACCGCCAAAGAATTGCCCGAAGATATCGCCTAGTCCCCCGCCAAAATCGAACTGCATGCCCTGGCCGCCAAAATCAAAGCCCTCAAACGGATTGCCCTGAAAACCTCCAGCGCCTCCTCCGGATGCTCCGCCCACACCCGCATGTCCAAACTGGTCGTAGCGTTGGCGTTTTTGCTTGTCCTTGAGGACTTCGTAGGCCTCATTTATCTCTTTAAACTTAGCTTCATCGCCACCCTCTTTGTCTGGATGGTATTTAACCGCTAGCTTACGAAACGCCTTTTTAATCTCGTCTTCGGAGGCGGATTTTGCAACACCTAATACTTCATAATAATCTCTATTTGCCATATAGTCTTATTATACTCGGCTAGCACTCGATG
>JARKOR010000024.1 GCA_029975625.1 Nanosynbacter sp.
CTGATATTGTCCTGTAGTTTATTTGGGACCGCACTTGCTATCTCAGATATCCCCTGTTTACGTCCCGTGTGAAGTTCGCTTGTCGCATGATGGGACGGACGCGCGCGCCCAACAACATCCGCAGACTGTGTTTTTACTGAATTATCTAAAGACGACCTCTGTGGCCGTCGAGGAATAAATCCATCTACCGAATTATGACTATGCTTCACAACTACCTATTGTAGCATATGAACACACCCACCACCATTTAAATTACCACTTCCTTTTTAGCGCCGCTTGTGTCATAGTGGAAAGGATGGAATCTTCATTTTTTGACCGGCATTCGAAAGTTAAGGATGCAATCAGCTTAATCTTCTTCGTGACCGGTGTTATTGTCGGCACGCTGCTTATCAATACCTTTGTATTTCGTAGTTTCAATGTCGAAGGACCGAGCATGGAGTCAACCATGTATACCGGAGATCGACTCATCGTCAATCGCCTCCCTGTGACGATGTCGCAGCTCAAAAACACGCAGTATATACCAAAACGCGGACAGGTCATCGTTTTTAAAAACCCTCACTTTAACCCGACGGTTGGACGAGAGGAATATATTGTCAAGCGCGTTATCGCCTTCGCCGGCGAACGCGTCGTGGTCAGGAATGGCACGGTTACCGTGTATAACACCGAATATCCAGGCGGTTTTGACCCCGATCCAACAATCAATCATAACGAACCAGGCCAACCAACTTCAGGTGATGTCGACACAACAGTCGCTCAAGGAACGCTCTTCGTAATGGGCGATCATCGCGAAGGCACTTATTCATGCGACTCCCGTGACTGCATGGGAACTATTCCTCTCTTTGACGTTGTCGGACCTGTGTCTCTGCGTATTTTCCCATTCGACAAAATCCGTACGTTTTAGCGTCTAACCAAGCAGCGAGCGAATACGCTCAAAATCAGCATCGTCCTTGAATGGAATGATAATCTTGCCGGCGCCACGCGTATTTGTACGAATATCAACTGATGAGTGAAACTTTGTACTCAACTGCTCTACCGCTTGAAGATGCGACTTCGATTTAGGCGCGCTGTTTTTCTGAGCTTTATTCTCCTGCTTCCAGGATGAAATCCATTGCTCAATTCGTCGAGCGCTCCACTCCTCGGCAATAACTCGCTTCAATAACCCTTCGGCCACGTCCTCGGGCATGCCAATCATTGGACGCACCTGGCCCTCGCTCACTTTACCTTGAAATACCGCTTCCTGAACGGTCTTTGGCAACTTCAAGAGGCGTAGTGTATTACTAACCGCACTAGCCGATTTACCGCCGACACGTTGACCGATCTTCTCGAGCGTCATATTGAACTGATCACGAAGTTTCAGATATGCGGTCGCGGTTTCAATTGCGTTTAGGTCACGCCTTTGTAAATTCTCAATCAGTGAAATCTCCAAACGATGCTGGCCACTCAGAGTTCGCACGAGCGCCGGGATAGTTTTGAGGTCGGCAAGCTTCGATGCGCGCCAACGACGCTCACCGGCGACAATAACATATTTTTTACCTTGAGGCGAAACAACAATAGGCTGCAACACTCCGTGCTCACGAATCGAAGCCGCAAGTTCCGCCAATGCGCCCTCGTCGAACAGCCGTCGTGGCTGCTCAGGGTCAGCCTGTATATCATCAATCGGCAGCTCTTGCAACTTACTAAGTTTCCCGTCCTGCGCCGCCGTCGGATCGAACGTCTCATCGATCAACGTTGTTGGAATGAGCGAATCAAACCCTCTACCTAATCCTTTTTTCATTGTCCGACCCTCTCAATAATTTCCTTTGTCAATGCTTTATATGCCCGCGCGCCCTTAGAAAAACGATCATACGCGCCAACGGGCAGGCCATGGCTTGGCGCTTCAGCGAGGCGAATATTACGCGGAATGGTATTTTCGAACACCTTCTCAGGGAAATACTTCTTGATTTCTTCGTGTACCTGGCCCGATAGCGACGTGCGCGAATCCATCATAGTCGGTAGCACACCAAGCAGCTCGAGCGACGTATTTAGACCTTTTCGCACCAGCTTCATCGTCTCGAGTAGCTGCCCCAGACCCTCAAGCGCATAAAACTCCGCTTGTACGGGTAGTAAAATGTAATTGGCCGCAATCAATCCATTGACCGTCAACAAGCTCAAAGAAGGCGGACTATCAATAATAATATAGTCATAGTCAGCCTCAATCTCCGCCACCACCTGCTTGAGACGCGTGAATCGCCCCTCGGTCTGCCCCAAATCAACCTCTGTATTTGCCAAATACGACGGCGCCACTATAATTGACAGATTTTTATACTCGGTCGGCAAAATCGCACCTCGTACAAGCTCGGGGTTCATAATCACCTCGGCAATCGTCACCTCAATCGCTTGCTTGTCAATGCCAAGTCCGCTTGAAGCGTTTCCTTGAGGATCGAAATCGATCAGAAGCGTCTTTTTGCCTGCCTTCGCCAAAAAATACGCCACGTTAACACTCGTCGTCGTTTTACCTACGCCACCTTTTTGGTTCGTTACTGCAATCGTAATAGCCACTCGCTGTTCCCCTCTCTGCTTATGGTTTAGTATAGCACAAATCACCACTTCCCGACCAGTATGACCTTCGGTTTTTCACAAAAAATCGCCCCATTCATTGCGTGTGGAGCGATTTTGTTTTTACAACCCAAGGTTATTTAATTGAAGTAACTTCAATTCGAGAGTACTTCTGACGATGTCCGATTTCTTTGTGGACTCGCTTTTTTGATTTATAGCGAATCACGCGAATCTTGCCGCCCTTGACTTCATCTTCAATAACTTTTGCTTTAACCACTGCACCTTTGACTGTTGGCGTACCGACAGTGGTTTTTTCACCGTCCGTCACCAAAAGCGCGTCGAGGGTGAGTTCTTTTGTACCTTCAGGGAGGAGATCCACCAAGAGGGACTCTTTTTCACTGACAATATATTGCTTGCCAGAGATTTTTACGACTGCTTGCATTTCGTTCCTTTAAAATTTAATTTTGACTAAAGGCTATTATAGCAAAAAGTGTCGCTAACTTCAAGCACAGCTATGTGAGCGCTTGTTGTATTACTGTTTTCCAGTCATATGGCATATCTAGACCGGCATTCTGGCTGTTAAAAAGTTTCGTCAGGCCAGAATCTAATGATCCGCCTCCCCATTTTTCGAGCCGCCCAACCTTACTCCGTAGATTTCGTTTGGCTCTATCAGTAGCACCCCAAGAACGTTCCTTGTCGTTAATGATGTCAACCAGCAGATCAATCATAACTATCTCATCCTCTGGCGAAACTATCATAGATTCACTATCTGTACACCTAAGAATAAGCATTTTCTCCTTATTTGTTGGGTAATAGCGATTAGTAGATTGACCAAATATTGCCAGCTCAAGTGCCATATGTGCGCTCGTTTCGAATATTGGGTCATCGACAGGGATATTACTAACCGAGAGATTACCATTTCTGTCCCCATATCTAGTTTTCAGCACCTTTATACTATCATCAATCTTCTGCTCGTAGTACCCGCGTATATTTTTGTCATTTACATCCTTAAGGTTGGCGTAATTAGGACCTGTATGACCGTGGGTTTTTCATGCCGGCAAACATCCTGTAGTGTGTACCTATTCGTCTATCCATCTGATTATACCGCTCCAATGATCCATCAACCCCTTTTAGTACCCATGTAGGGTCAATCGTAGTGGCCTGTACTGAGTTCTCGCCAGTGACCATTACTACATCTAGCCACGCGTGCGAACCGGCCCTATCGCCCGTATGCCCAAAGACATCCCTAGCCGCACCCACAGCATCAAAGCAGTATACGTTTTTCAGGTTCGGGTTCAATGTCTTAAGGCCGCCAAACAACACTTTCGCGGCAGCAGAAAAGTTGCGACAAACACCAAGCGGCTGAACCTCTTGCTTCGAAGATTTATACAGACCAGATCGGAGCAAATCAAGCGAATTCACGGAATCAGCAGGGTTTTTCCGACCATTAGTAGCCGACAAGTCATATTTGGTCAGCTCGTACATCATATGGCCAATAAATTCTAGTGATTGTCTAGGAGTCATATTTTTCAACCAGTTATCATTCTCACTAAACCCCATAGCACGTCCAATCGATTCGCCCCTCGTGTCATTTTTTACAAATTCCTCTATAAGCTGAGCCGCCTCCTTGCTCATATCGTGTTTTTTAGAATATTCAATGTTCGGCTTTAGACATCGCGCCCTACTTCTGTATTTCTCCTCACGTATGTAATACTGCTCCAGCGCAGCCCTGCTCCCTAGCCCAAGCGACCTGGAGCTTCCCGCTGGTGGTATAAAATTATCCACATCGACCAGATCTACTCTAAATTTTTCGAGTGAATCTGGGTCTGCAAAATATAAATCTAGTGCTTTATTCGGGTCAAAAACCTCTTGCCGTTCATAGCCCCTAGGGAAGACTTTTGCGTCAAACACAGAACCAATTGCCCGTGATGCCATCTTAGGTAAGGCCATCAACCGCCTGTCCATCTTATCGACTCGGCCAGCATACTCCTCCCAAGCCTGATCACGTACACCGCTACGAGCAGGTTCCATGCGACAAAAAGACTCAATTCCATGCGACAAAAAGACTCAACGGTGCAAATCTTTCCGTAACCCTGCCCCACCGTCACGGCTTGATTTTCTCTGTCATCACCAAATCTGCCAATCTCTATAACTTTGTCATCTTGCTGGATATAATAGCGCCCAGCGTTAATAACATATGTCACTCGACCATTATCGCCATCACCCTTTAGGATAAAAATGTCATGGCCAGTCGGATTGAACTTAAACGAGTCACCCTCATTGCGTCTTAGCGTAAATATCTCACGGTTGCCACATGGACCGCTAATGAGCGGCTCGGACTTTTTATAAGGCTGATTCTGTTCTGTATATGGCATTTGTATATTTGTTATTTAACCATTACATTATATCACACTGTGGTGATAAAGTCAAATAGGCGCCTTTTGGTGATTTTAAAATACTCCCAATTTAAGAGCCCGCCCCCCAGTGAGCGATACGCGCCACGTGATGTGGGGCGGGCTCTTCCGGAAGACGGGCCAAGTATAAGAGAACTACGCGTAAATCGAGCGATAAGCAAGGAACACGAAAGGAACGATCAAGACCGCCCCAATGAAACCAAGCCAATCCTGTCCAATTATCACGGATAGAGCCACAAGCGACATAGATAGTATAAAACCCAACAAAAGCCATGCTGCGGGAACCCAGAGATGGAGCCGGAGCCGTAGCGCCAAATTGGCCCTGGTAGCTCGCCTCTTGTCCTTCAGCTCTTCCTTGCGCTTTGCTCGTCTCAATGGAGACAAGATCGACTCGAGATTCCGAGAAGCCTGATGTGCTGCAACTGCAGACTTGCCATCATCATCCCAGACGGCAAGAACCAAAGCCTGGGAGGGATTCTCTACACGGGCGATTAACACATATGTCGCCACGTCGTCTCCAGGCTTATACACCCAGACTTCAGGGTCCACGAGGGAAAACGCAACTATGGGCTTAAACACGACGTCCCGTACTTCTGGAGGCATGCTGGCTACGATGCTGCTATCTTTGCCCATCCTCGTCAGCAACCCGAGGGCTTCATCGTCCACCGGCGAATAAGTTAGGCGAGCTAGGTCATGCCTGGCTCGCGTTGCCCTGGCATAATCTGCCCGGGCAAGCTCCTCGTCCGTCGGAACCTCGAACCCTGCTCGGGCTATGACGTTGTTACTAGGTCCGTCGTCAGCAGAGTAGCTATCTCGCCGCTTACTGGTGCTTGAAGACGGATTACTCCATTCGTCACTCATTTTTCTCCTATACCTATAAATGTACAGACTGCCACGATGGCAGTTAACACTATGATTATACCATGAAGATGAGGTGATTACAATACCATCGTACTAACTCAAAACCTTTGCAACCAAAAGCAGGCACTCCGTATACTGTAAGTATCACTACATAATTACAGAAAGGAGGCCTGCTATGGCCTATTCTACCAATCCTAACCTACCAAAAGCTAGAGCAACCGCACTGCGG
>JARKOR010000025.1 GCA_029975625.1 Nanosynbacter sp.
CACGACTATCGGCATAGGCGGTGTTTTACTTTTAACCGGGATAACAGACTACCTGAGTCCTTATTTCTGGCTAACGATCGTCCTTCTCTTTTGTTTTGGTATTTCGACGCTTATCGTCCTGCTTCCAATTGTGACTGCGCCGATCGATGATGTCCTGGCGGCACTTGCCCACAAAATAGGCGAGCCGACAAAACTTGTACCCCCTAATCCAAACGCCAAGGACAACAGAAAAACCGGTCTCAAGGATATTCTTCAAGCAATTTATGCGGATTCTCCCGCCAAAGATATCCCTGCCACTAAAAAAGACGAGGATGATTCCGCCTCACGCACTGCCATCCTAACTGAAGCGCTTAATCACACAAGTTGCGGTGTCATCCTCCTTGATAGCGATAAGCATATCCTAAGCGCCAACAAGGCCGCACCAATTGGTCGTAATCAAGACGGTACTCCTTTTATTGCACTCGATTTTATTGATGATATCGATATCACGACTTGGCTCGACGAACAAGGCGATTCCATCAGCGCCGAGTACCGCTGGCAACGCGTGCCAACAAACCCTAGCGTTATAAAGCACCAGCGTTTTTTTGATGTTATAGCTTCATACAACAAAGGCGCGACAGCTGAAACGGTTGTTATATTAGTTGACCAGTCGGCTCGCTACAATCCCGAGGAAGAAGACCTTAACTTTATCGCCTTCGCTGCTCACGAGCTTCGCGGTCCTATTACGATTATCCGAGGCTACCTCGATATTCTCGATAGCGAACTAGC
This sequence comes from Nanosynbacter sp., assembly GCA_029975625.1. Taxonomy (GTDB): domain Bacteria; phylum Patescibacteriota; class Saccharimonadia; order Saccharimonadales; family Saccharimonadaceae; genus Nanosynbacter. The sequence continues at coordinate 769 of JARKOR010000025.1, forward strand.
CGACCGTTTCGAAGGGGACGAGAGCGAGCTCCTGGAACGCCTTATCGTCTCCGCAAACCGTCTTTCGGGGTATATCAATAATATTCTGAATGTCGCTCGTTTTGATCGCCACCACCTCAATATCACCCTCCTCGAGGATACCGTCAGCAATATTTATGCCTCCATCGCCGACGACATGCAGATGCGTGCTAAGACCCAACATCGTCTTCTCACGGTCACTATACCCGACGACCTACCAACCGTTGCCGCCGACCGCAGTAGTATTAGCGAAGTCATTAGTAACCTTATTGATAACGCTATCAAATACAGCTTCGAAGGCGGAGTTATTACGGTTAGCGCCCAAGTTAAAGGTGATTTTGTCGAAATCTCAATTACCGACAACGGCATCGGTATGCCAGCAAGCGTTGTCAAAAATCTCTTTCGTAAGTTTTATCGCTCCCACCGTTCACGCGAAGCGGTTGCCGGAACGGGCATTGGTTTATACATCTGTAAGGCTTTCGTTGAATCACATGGTGGCAATATCAGCGTTGTAAGCCAAGAAAACGAAGGTTCAACCTTCACCTTCACGCTACCCATTTACGCTACTGTCGCCGACAAGCTACTCGAGAGCGACCAGCTTAATCAGGGTCTCATTCGCCAAGGTGGGGGATGGATTAAAAATCATGCAATGTACAGGAGGTAACACGTAGTGGCAATTAAAACTATTCTATGTATCGAGGACGATCGATTTATTGGCGAAATGTATGTCAGAAGCCTGCAGAAGGCTGGCTATGCGGTCGATTGGGTGGTTGATGGCAATGACGGGCTCGTAGCGGCACGCAACAAACCCTACGACCTTATTATTATCGATATTATGCTCCCTGAGCGCCGAGGCGACCAAATCCTCGATGCGCTTCGCAATGACACAAGCGACCTCGTCCCGGATAGCAAGATTATCATTATGACCAACTTCGAGCAAGATGAAGAATCACGAGCAGCTCTAACAAGCCGCGTCGACGGATATCTTATCAAAGCTGACGTGACGCCCCGCATTCTTCTGGACGTCATTAAAAGCCTGAGTGCGTAATTGACGCCAAAAATCCCCGCACACTTTGGCGGGGATTTCCGATATGTAGGACAAGCGGTCAGTCTTCCTAAGCTTTCGTTTGTCGTATCATGACAGGATAGGAAACGAACTACTTGTTTGATTGTCGACGGCTTCGAGTATACTGATAACCTGTACCAGCAAGCGCACCTGCACCAATCATACCGCTGAGCGCACCAGTCATACCTGTTTTTGGCAATTCTGCAGGAGTTTCAGGGGTTTCTGGAGTCTCTGGGGTTTCAGGATTTTCTGGAGTTACCGGAGTTTCATCACAGTCTGCGGCATCTTTTGAATATAGGGTTGAATCAAACTCATCTTCTTTGATTGTTACAGGATATTTCTTATCCTCAAGGCGACAAACTTCAATCGTTTTTGGCTCTGGAGTTGGCTCCTCACACTTTTCCGTAGCGGCAAACAGGACACCGATGACATTTCGTGCGTCATCACCTGTTAGTGTATCAATTCGGTCATAACCTTTCTCAGTATAGAAGTCAACCTGGGTGTGCTTACATGCATCTGGGGTATCAACCTTTACGGTCATCGTATAGTTTGACTTGTTGCCAGGAAAGACAAAATCTTTTACTGCGAAGCTTGTTTGTGGAATAGCTGTCTTGTTCCAGCCTTTTTTGTCCCAAGTATCCGGAACATTAAAGCTCTGCATCACCATGGTAGCGTCTGAACAAAGCGGACGACCATCTTTAGTGGTAATAGTACCTTCGCCACGCGTCTTCATACTTGCTTCGAAACTGCGTGGGTTCTTAGGATCAAGACATCCTTGACCGCTGTTGTTTGATGCCTGTGCTGGTGCGCCAATTACCGCAACTGTTGCGATTGTCGCGAACACAAGCAGAGCTGATAGTGCAAATTTCTTCATAATATCTCTTTTGTAACTCCTTATTTCCTCGTTGGGCGACCTTATTTCCTAAGGTCTACTATCATAGTATCACACATTGTTAAAAAAGTCAATACTATTTTCTAGTATTTGCAAGAATAAGCGGTTT
>JARKOR010000039.1 GCA_029975625.1 Nanosynbacter sp.
CCCCGGCGTGAACATGCCAATATCTACTTGGCTTATGCGGCTCGGATCTTGACAAAATCGCCCTTCGGTTATATCTTCGTATTGACATTGTGAGAACGAAACATAAAGGAGGCCATCATGATCAAAACTCTGACCAAACACGGAAACAGCCTGGCGCTTGTGATCGAGAAGCCGGTTCTGGAATTGCTCGGGGCCGATGCGGAAACCCCCTTCGACGTCACTACCGACGGCCAGGTGCTGATTCTTTCCCCCGTGAAGGATGCCGGTCGCCGAGATGCTTTCAAGTCCGCCCTCGACAAAGTCAACGCCCGTTACCCCAAGGCGCTGAAGAAGCTCGCGGAGTAAGCCATGGAGCCGAAGTTTCTCAGCCTGACCGAGGTCCTTGACATCCACCAGGATCAGCTGGTGCGTTACGGCGGCGGATCGGGAATCCGGGATATCGAGCTGCTCAAGTCCGCTCTCGGCATGCCAGCGGCAACCTATGGCGGCGAGTACCTGCACACCGATGTGTACGAGATGGCGGCCGCCTACCTCTTTCATCTGGTCAAAAACCATCCCTTCGTGGACGGAAACAAACGGGTCGGCGCGGTGGCGGCGTTGGTGTTCCTCGTTCTGAACGGCTACGACTTCGATGCGCCGGAGGATGATTTCGCCGAGATGGTGCTGGCCGTCGCCCGTGGTGAAATTGACAAGGCCGAGGTCGCGGTGTTCATACGCCGCTGGAGCCAGTCGCTGTAAGCCGTTCATACCCTTCGTCATGAGCGGCCCCCGGCGGAAAAAACGTCAACCAGTTTTTCATTAGCGATCCGCTCAACAGTCAGCGCGAGGTCCGCAACGGCTTCTATAATGACGGATTTCTTTCGCAAGCAATCTCCATCGACCCTGACAACCTGCCAACCCGCCTCCCTCAACGCGTTGTCTTTTCGTCTGTCCCGGTCGCGAACCTCCGTGGATGAATGGGTGTACGCGCTGTCCACTTCGATGGCGATCCGGCTCGCCCTTCCCGTCTCTCTGTCGATGAGTACCACCGGAATATCGATTTCGAAGCGCTCGTGAATATGCTGAAGGTTGTCGCCGATCACCACATCCCATTTCACGTCCAATGCCATCAAAGCCTCGCGGAGCAGATAGCGAATCTTCTGTTCCGCCCGTGATCCGAAAAGATATGCCTGCTTGCGGCTTTGACGTGAGCGAGCCATGGACCCGGCCATTTTCCCCTGCTTCCAGGCGAGTGCTTTCGTTTCGGTGCGGTCCCGGATTTTCACACCAGAGTTTTTGATGACAGTAGAGATGGTCCGCTGGCTGACCTCAAATCCAAAGGCGACTGAAAATTCCTTGTGGATATCCAGGGAGCTCATTTGGTTTTCGATGTAGAGGGCGTGGATAATCTCTGCCAGCGGTTTGTTGAATACCGATTCCAGAAAGAGCTGAAAGTTTCTGAACACTTTTCCGTCGAGCGTGTATCTCTGCCTTCTGCCGGTGCATCTGTGCCCGATCCCCATGATTGCGGATTGAATAGAACACGTCTTATCCGTAATTCCTGGTGAAGCTGTCCGCCGCAAGTCGCCGTGTGTCGGGGTCATCGGAAAAGGCCTCCATGGTGTTATCCGCAATTCTTTCCGCGTTTCTTGCGGCCGGAGGGTTTCGTGCCCGGGGCGTTGGCGGCCTCGGCCACCTTCTCGAGCAGCGCCGCCGCCCATTCCGCCGGAGAGGTCTGCGGGCCTTTCGGCTCCTCACCCTCGCGGGCGATCTTGGTGGTTTTGAGGTCCTTCATGTGGCAGCGGATCATCCGGTCGAGCTTTTCGGCGGCGTCCGTGTTCCCCTCGATCTGGGCGCGGACCAGCTTCACCGAGTAGACGCCCACCAGCTCCACCTGCAGGAAGTCGCTGGACTTGTTGAACTCGAAGTCCTGGTTGAGGCGGTCGATGATCGCGTCGAACATGACCTTCTCTTCC
>JARKOR010000047.1 GCA_029975625.1 Nanosynbacter sp.
CATAGCGGTATTGATTCAAAAGTTCGACGGCTCCTTGGCGGGCCGAAGCGGTGATGGACGGCTCAAAGCGGCGGTTAGCCAAAAACTGATGAGCGAGGACGAAGCCAAGCTCTATAGGCAAATAAAGCAAATCTTTGACCCGCACAACATCCTTAACCCCAGCGTCAAACAAGAAATACCCGCCAAAGACCTCGTCTCCCAATTAAATGCATGGAGTCGTAGCGTCAGTTAAGACGCCCTTTATCGTTTCGCTGCTCTACAGCTCATCAGCATAGCCGTTACTCTATGGACGATAGCGATGGACGAAGAGTCGTTCGGATATTGTGGTCTATAGCCACATTTTCTTACTAGACTCCACGTCCACCGACCTGCGTATCTCGCAGGGTTTGGTGTTCTCAAGCTTCAGGTGGGGCGTCGGACGGCGCTGCAAGGCTCTGGCGCAAGGCCTTGACCCATTCGGTGAGTTCCTTAACCCGCTTCTTGTCCTCTTCGTACCACTCGGTGTAGCGGGAGACCTCCTGGCGTGCAGCTCGTAGCGCCTCCTCCTTGAAGACCGCACCAGTCGAGAGCTCGGGAGCGGTTAGGTGATCCGTCTGACAGTCGGAGTCGATGGACTGCTCTAGTTGCTGGATCGCAATCTCCTTGATCTCCTGGTGTTCCGGGGTGGGCGGCGTCCAGGCCTTGACCTTAGCGAGCATCGTCTCGTAGCGCTTACGTATCTCCGCCGCTTCGTTCAGCCAACCCTGGTACAGGTCTGTTTTGCTGTCGTAGAAAAGCTTGGCTTGGCGGTTGGCTTCGGTGTCGTCCCACTGCTTGATGCGGGCGACATTAGCCTCAGCCTTCTCAAGCTGCTCTATGTAGTAGCTGTACGTTTCAAACCTGTCGGGAATAACGGCGTCTATTGGGTATTCGCGTATCCTGTCGAGCTTACCGGATGCTCGAGCACACCTCATGAGATATGCCGCGAGCGTCATCTTCTTGCCCGAATGAAGATCGGACGTGTAACTAGTAGGCATTTGCCCCACACTCCTTTTTCAGGTTCTAGCCTCTCGGATGAGAAACACTTTGTCTATTTTATAACGAATAGCCGTCATTGTCAATTGTCACAAAGGTAGACCTCTACCGTTAGCTCGTGGCAACCGTCTCGCAGTTCTCGAGCTTTTTCTTGAATAGGTCCTAGCTAGGTTATAGAATCTACCGTAAATGGACTAAAGAAAAAACGGCGCAACGCGCCGCTCATTCCGTTCTTTTCCCAAAATGGTGAGTTTTTACGCCCACGCTAGAACCCATTTTAGCACCAAATGCCAGAAATGAGATTTTTCGGCGGGTCGCCCTCGACCCGCCGAACTGCTCCGCAGGGGTGTTGGTTTTTAATTTTTGGGAATCGCTATCTGCTTAATTGGCTAGATATGGTGACGTCATGCTGATAAAACGCATCAAGTGCCTGTTCCAGCCGTGCTTGACTGCGCACATCTCCATGATATGCGTTAAACAGTACGGCGAAATGATTGCTCTTGCCAGCTTTAAATTGCTCGTGTAGTGCAAGCATGGCGAATACGGGCGCTCTATATGGTACATCTTGTCGAATACGTAGCCCGCCATCTGTTAATCGTTCAATACCGGGACTGCCAACTGATAACTGCGCAAGGTATTCTGTCATGCCCTCGTTCGCTTCAAGACCTTGACCATTGATTTGCAAACCGCAACGGTAGTTCTCTTGCGTTTGAGCTGAACCTGCATGGTGTAGCTCGTGCGCAACAACATGATGCGCGTCAGCGCCTTCACGCAATCTAGCAGACCGTACGCTACCGTCAAATTGTATCTCAACGCGCAACGAGCCTATACGATAATCGCCCGCAGCACCACTGTTATCTGATGTTACTAGACCTTGCAAGTGGTCAAAGCTACCAAATGTTGCACGCTGTAATTGTCCAGCAGCACGCTCCAGCATATCTATGCGCAGTCCAGTTGTTGCTGCGATTCTTTGCGTGGTTGCGTAAACCTGTCCTTTTGCTCGCTCTAAAGTTTCGCCATAATGCTGCTTGAGGTACTTTTCGCCCTCAAGAGAGCGACCAGCCAGATACACCGCCAGTGTCGTCATAAGTTCCGTATCTGGATTTTCAGTAATTGCAGCCAGTAGGCGGTCTTTACCTGCTTTGTCGTCAGACTGTGCAACGTCATATAGGGACGCACCTGTTCGTGCGCGCAAAAGTTCATCAAACTGTCTTGCCCAAGGCAAGCGAGCGTCAAGAAAACCAGTCGCATTTACAAAGAAGTTATGGCCTACTGGTTGATCCTGATTACCAGACACAACTCTTTCGTGTAAGTTTTGTACGGGTATAGAAAGTATCTCAGGGTGTGTAGTGGCGATACTACTAATCGCTCCTGCCTGATAAGCCTCAAGAATTGCCGTCCGCTGCGCCGTAAACATACCCCCTACATCACGCAAGGGTGTAACGCCGTTATCAAAGTCGGTTGCAAGACGAGCAAGATTCTGCGGAGCCGACAGCTCTCCCGCAAGGTGGGCGGTGTCTGTAGGGAATTTTTCATACTGACCAAGAACACGTATCTGGTCAAGTACAGGGGTAGCTTGTGGACGTTCCATAATATTCATTATAGCACAAAGTAGCATAAAGCGCAAGCGTTTTACCGATGTTGCCCCAAAAATTAAAAACCAACACCCCTGCGGAGCAGTTCGGCGGGTCGGGTCGGGGGCGACCCGCCGAAAAATCTCATTTCTGGCATTTGGTGCTAAAATGGGTTCTAGCGTGGGCGTAAAAACTCACCATTTCAGAGAAAAAATCCAAATCTTCGCCCGCATGGGCGATTTTTTGGTTCAGATTTCCTAATTTCTGCCACAGGCAAAAACCACTTTCCGCCCCCTTTCGGAAAGTGGTTTTTGGGCTTTCGCCAGTTGGGGTTTGGGTGAGGGTTTTGTG
>JARKOR010000209.1 GCA_029975625.1 Nanosynbacter sp.
TTCGACTGGCGGAGCATATGACTGAGGTGGCACAGAATGCTTTACTAAAGGCGCTGGAGGAGCCGTCGCACGACACGATATTTCTCCTGGAATCAGAGGAGCCGTCGCTTCTGTTGCCGACAATTTTGTCACGCTGCCAGATTTTTACGCTTCATCGCACTTCAGCGCTTCAGGATAATACGCTCCTAAAGCAAAGTGGTCTTGATCAAACCTCCGTGCAACAGATTCGTTTTTTAGCAGCCGGTCGGCCTGCGTTAATTCGCGAATTCATCAAAACTCCCAAGAAGCTGTCCGAGAGGCGAGATATCATCAAACACGCGAAAATCCTTCTCGGTAACGCTTCGTCTTATGAGGCGCTCGCGGCAGTATACACCTATAGCACGAACCGCGACCAGGCGCTTAAGCTCATTGATGTGATTGTTACCCTCATTCGTTTTCAACTGACGTCACACGGCCCCCAACCGGCTCTTACTAGCCTCCTTGAGCGTACCGAACGGACGGAAGCCGCTCTCCGCGCGAACGGGAACGTCAAGCTTGCCCTCCTGCAATTAACCATATAGTGTGATACAATATATAAAATACCATGACAGGATTAATCTTAATTATCATTATCGCAATCTGGGTACTCATGTATCGACCATCTATTGACGGTACTCGCGATTTGCCGGTGAAGATTTCCGAAAAACTCGACCAGCTCTGGGGAATTGCCCAAGAGTCAATTCGCGACAACCGTTACTTGCGCGCGGAAAAGGCCCTCCTGACCATCTTGCGGGTCGATGAGCGCAACGCGACGGCCTATAATCGACTGGGTATTCTGTATGCCAAACAGCGCGCCTACAAGGACGCTATTGAGTGTTTCGAAATCGCCCAGAGCCTTGAACCAAGCGCATCCAGCCTTCACAACGTCGGTCTTATTTATTACGAAACGGGGAATTACCCCAAAGCGGCGCTGGCATTTGAACAAGCTATCGAGATTGAAGACGATCTTGCCGCGAGGTATATTGCCTATGCGAAAACCCAAGAAAAACTGGGCAGCGACCGCAAAATGATTGACGCGCTCGAAAA
>JARKOR010000065.1 GCA_029975625.1 Nanosynbacter sp.
AACGGCTATCGAATTTATAATCTCTAAGTTAGGCAAGAGATAGTTACTCACAAAAATAAATGAGACCCATATGGGTCTCATTTCAAACTGTCGCATCTGGCTGGGAATAATGGATGTATTCCAGAAGGATAATACTATAAATTATTCAAAACTTCTTTTGCATATAGTTCAGTTTTGACGCTATATATGCTATTATCGGTACATGATTATATACATACTTATGGGTCAACCTAACTACTGTTCTTTGTCGGACAGGGAGAGGCTAGCGTGCTAGGCGCATTCATCCTCCAAGCCATCGGGTTGTTCATCGCTACAAATATCGATGATATCATCGTGCTGTCGCTATTCTTTGCTCGTGGCGCGGGCCGCTCCGGCACAGCCGCCAAAATCATTGCCGGGCAATATCTCGGTTTTGGCGCAATTCTGGCCGCAGCGATTATCCTGGCACTAGGAGCCCGCGGCTTTCTGCCAGAGAGCTTCATTCCTTACTTTGGCCTCATTCCACTGGCCCTTGGGCTCCGAGCCGCCTGGCAGAGCTGGCGTGGCCAAGATGACGACGATGACGACGAACAGGCCACCGGCAAGCCGATCAGCGTAATGACGGTCGCTGCAGTCACTTTCGCCAACGGTGGCGATAACATCGGTGTCTACGTGCCAATCTTCATCACTGTTGGGACTATGGGCATTATCGCTTACTCAGGTGTATTTCTACTACTAGTGGTTGGCCTAGTACTTGTCGCCCGTTACGTCGCCACACGTAAGTCAATAGCAGCCATACTCGAGCGCTGGGAGCACGTGCTCTTCCCACTCGTTCTTATTAGCCTTGGCACCTTCATCCTCGTTGAGGGTGGTGCCTTCGGGTTGTAAAAAAGCACTTTACGGTATAGGCAAAAAGAGTTTTACGTTAATAGAACATACCTAGTATTTGGAATCAAGTAAAACTCTAGATCTCATGAATTCAAGGATACTTACTGCTGTTATCTGATGACATGGTCTAGCTTAGGTATTATGATATTAATAAGCTATTTATTAGTTTTCCATAGATATATCTAAATTTTCTAAGCACCTTACTTTCATTGATCAAGGCAAAACTAAAATAGAATCACTTTCGTGATTCTATTTTAGTTTCCGATGCAAAAGCACAATTAGGGACACGGGTCTCATTTCATGCTGTCGCATCTGGCTGGGGCGGAGGGATTCGAACCCCCGAATGCATGGACCAAAACCATGTGCCTTACCGCTTGGCCACGCCCCAATACTATTGTATGTGCCTCAGGATGAAGCCGTTTTGTAGCAGTTTTGGTCCATGACTGTTTGATAATTTACTCGCGTATTCACGCTCAAACAGCATGCGCCTTACTACTTGGCCACGCCCCAATAGCTTTCGTGTCAACTATACCAACACAGAGCACATTATAGCACAAAAAAGAGGAGCTAGGCTAGTTTCGATGAAGATATTTTCTGGCGACAGTAAAACTTATGGAATTCACAGACGATGAGCGGGATGATAAACCCGAGCACGCTAACGACGAGCATGTGCTCAGGATTGACGGAGACTAAATGGAGTGCTTCACCCAGGGGGCTTAGGAGAGCGATTAGCTGAGCAGTAATAGATATGCATATGCCAACATAGAAGCTTCGATTCATTACTCTAAGGCGCGCGAAGAGCGGATCGTTGTCGCTGCGGGCGTTAAAAGCATTTGCCCATTGGCTGACGACGAGAGTGAGGAATACGAGGGTTTGGGCGTATGCGTGTCCAAAAGGCTTAAACGTAACGTAAACAATAAGCGCGAGAGCGGTCATGGTTAGGGCGACGAGTATCATCCGGAAAATCATAGTCTTGCTGAGGATGGGTGCATCCATTTTTTGCGGTGGCTGTTTGATGATGTGTTTTTCGGGTGGTTCAAGTCCGAGGGGAATAACCATTGAGGTGTCGGTAACGAGATTGATCCAGAGAATCTGCACAGGGGCGAGCGGAGCTTTGATGCCCAGGATGAGCGCGCCAAGAATTGTCAAAAGCTCTCCCGCGTTCGTTGAGAGTAAATAAAATAGCATACGGCGAATGTTAGCGATAATTGTGCGGCCCTCTTTCATTGCGTCGATAATAGTCTTGAAATTGTCATCAAGCAAGATAATATCGCCTGCGTCTTTGGCGATATGAGACCCTGAGCCCATAGCAATCCCGATATGTGCGTTTGTAAGCGCAGGCACGTCGTTCACGCCATCACCGGTCATGGCGGTAATATTATGCTTCTTCAAGATAGTCAATAAACGATATTTCTGCTCGGGTATAACGCGCGAGAATACCTTTGTTTTTTCAACGATGGCCTCTAGCTTGGCGTCAGAAAGCTGAGGCATGGCGCGACAGTCGAACACTTCGGAGCGGTCAGTCACCATGCCGAGCTGCTTGCCTATTTGGTAGGCGGTCTCGAAATGATCACCGGTAATCATTCGCACGGTTACCCCGGCATGTTGCGCGGTAATGATAGCGCGTTTCGCCTCTGGACGTAAAATGTCAGCAACGGCGACAAACCCTACGAAATCGAGCTTTTGGCTGGATAATGCGCTTAAATCTGTTATTGGCGAAGTTGTTTCACATGAAGCGAGGCCGATTACGCGATAACCCTTAGCGGTGAGTTCGCCAAGCGCCTCTTGCGCTTCTTTCGCCGCGGTCTCCTCAAGCTTGGAGTGCTTTATGATCTGTTCAGGCGAGCCTTTTATGTATAAACGATAGGTTGTGCCGTAGTGCCATAGGGTGGCGGACATTGCCGTCGTTTGTTCAAATGGCAGTTCTGAGACAGGCGAACCTTTTGTAATATGTTTGGTCCGGCGGGCGTGTTCCGAGAAGGCAATATCGAGCGGATCAAAACTCTTTGTTTTGGTGTGGTTTACCGAATGAGCTAGAATGTCAAGCACGCGGTCGGTATCTTTCCGGGGCGACCAGATTTCTTGCACGGTTAGCTTATTTTTTGTCAGAGTTCCGGTTTTGTCGGTGGCAATGGTGGTAATAACACCGATTGTTTCAATGGCGCGCATTTGCCTAACAAGGGCTTTCTTTTTCGCCATTCGGCGCATGCCAAGAACCAGAACAACCGAAATAGCAATCGGTAAACTCTCAGGCACCGCGCTCACCGTGAGTGCCATAACAAACCGAATACTTTCGAGAAGATCCATGCCCCGAAGAAGTGCTAAGCCAAACGCAACAACCGAAGCGGCCGCGACAACGACAATAATTTTCGTAATAAGGGTATTTATTTTCTTTTGAATGGGGCTCTCCGGTTCTTTATTTGTGGAGAGTGAGGCGAGATTGCCAAACTCGGTATTGTTGCCGGTAGTGACGACGACACCGGTAGTAGAGCCGCTGACAATGAATGACCCTTGAAATAGCATATTGTCCTGCTCGTATAATTCCTTTGCCCCCTCTAAGGCTTCGGGTTGCTTGCTAATCGGCAGTGATTCGCCGGTAAGCTGCGATTCGTCGACGCGAAGATTTGCGCTCATTAAAATACGCATGTCGGCCGGTATTCGATCACCTTCGGTGAGTGATACGATATCGCCAGGCACAAGAAGTGACGAGTCTATGGTAATTGCATCACCCGACCTTGTGACCGTGACTTTTTGTATTGTGTGTTTTGATAAGTTTCTGAGCACTCGGTCGGTGGAAAAGCGTTGAACATAAAAAATAATAGCAGAAACCGCGATAATCGTGAGAATGATAATGGCGTCAAGTGTGTCGCCGTGCCATACGCTAATTATTGCTGCGACCACCAGTACGAGCACAAAAATATCCATGAAAGGTTCAATGATTTTCTTCCAGAGCGGGACGCTGTTGACTTTGACGCTATTGCGGCCATACGTTCGGAGCCGTTCGTTCGCTTCCCTGCCCGTGAGTCCTTCGAGCCGTGATTTTATCTGACGTAAAACTTGCTCCGGTGATAGTTCGTAAAAATGCATATGTTATTATTGTAGCAAAATAACTCATGCGCGGCATGACATATGCTATGATAAAAGAGAATGATTATGGTCAAGGAGGGGTTTGTGACTGGAGAAAAACCTATTGTCAGCGTCGAACATTTCAAGATGGCGTTTGGTGACAAAGAAGTGATTTCGGATTTGAGTTTTGAGGTGTTCAGGGGAGAAGTATTTGGCTTTTTGGGTAGCAACGGCTCCGGAAAGACAACGACTCTCCGGGCGCTGCTGGGACTATACGAACCAACGGGCGGAAAATTACTCATCAACGGTAAGCCCTATACGGTTGATGGCGGGATAAGCCTTGGTTATCTGCCGGAAGAACGGGGATTATATAAAAAAGAAAAAGTGCTTGACGTTATGCTCTATTTTGGAGAGCTAAAGGGCATGACTCGTCCAGCGGCGCGAGAGTTTTCGTTAAAATATCTTGAACGAGTAAAGTTATCGGACAAAGCTCACACGAGAATCGACAAATTGTCGGGTGGTCAGCAACAAAAAGTTCAGCTTGGGGTGACAATTATGAACGAGCCCGAGCTACTTATCTTGGACGAGCCTACCAAGGGATTTGACCCAGTGAATCGTCGTCTGTTGATGAACATCGTTGAGGAGCGAAAAAAGGCCGGAGCGACAATCGTATTTGTGACGCATCAGATGGAAGAGGTTGAACGACTTTGTAGCCGCGTTATTTTGCTCAAAGATGGCGCGGCGCGGGCATATGGCACGCTTGCCGATATCAAAAAGCAGTTTTCCGGCGCGAGTATGGACGATATCTTCGTAAAAATATACGGCGGCGAGGAACAGGAGGCGGAAGATGAATAATATGCATAATTTAGGCACGGTCATGCGTTTTGAAATTACGCGTATGCTGAAGAAACCGTCATTTTGGTTAATGGCGCTAGGGTTTCCGGTACTGATGGTAGGAATTTTTGGTATTGTTTTTTGGTCGAATAACGCCACGATGGAGGCAGCCGAAAAACTAAAGAATGAGAAAATAACGATGGCGGTGACCGATGTTTCCGGGGTTATTAAACCTGAGATTCTCCAGGCTATGGACGCGAAAGAGGTTGCCACGCGCGACGAAGGTATTGAGAAAGTGCAATCAGGCGCAGTTGATGCGTATATTTATTTCCCCGCCGATCTTGCTACGGAGCGAGTTGAAGTGTACGGACAAGACGCGGGACTTTTTGAAAATAGTAAGTACTCGGCAATTGCGACAACAATGCTTGATCAATCGGTAAATGCCCAAGTGAGCGAACAACAGCGTGCGGTGCTTCGCGGACAAGTTAACGTAGCGACGACGACGTTTCGAGATGGGCAGGAGTATGACGGCATACGAGAAATGATTGCTCCGGGACTGTTTTTGGTGTTGTTCTATTTCCTCATCGCGTTCTTTGGCAACCAGATGCTTAATAGCACGATTGAGGAAAAGGAAAATCGAACGATTGAAATGTTATTGACTACCGTTCAATCCCGCGTGCTGATAATCGGGAAGATCTTATCGTTAATCATTCTCGCGCTTATTCAAACACTCGTTATTTTAATACCCGTGCTGACAATATATTTCGTATTGTCCCCGCAGCTTCAGTTGCCAAACATTGATTTGGCGAATATTCCGCTTGACCCTCTCAAAATTGGGCTGGGCGCTGCAATCTTCATCTTTAGTTTTCTGCTCTTCACGGGGATATTGGTGGCGTTGGGCGCGGCCATGCCGACCGCCAAGGAGGCTTCGTCGTGGTTTGGGTATGTTGTCATATTGCTCTTTGGCCCGCTGTATGGGGTGACAACGTTCATTTCTTATCCCGATTCACCATTCGTGCGGTTCTTGAGCCTCTTCCCGCTTACCTCCCCAATTCCGCTAATGTTACGCAACGCCTACGGAAACTTACCGCTTGGCGAGGCTTTGCTTGGTATTGCTATTTTGGCGGTATCGGCGGTTGTTGTGATGCTTTTGTCGGTGCGTATCTTTCGGTATGGCGCCATGCAATATGACTCAAAGATATCCCTCGCGGCATTGCGGGCAAAACGCGCCAAGTAGCCCCTTGTGATATCGTCTCAAACAAGCTATAGTACAAGTATGAAAGTACGTCTGGATGTCGATACGAACACGTTTGTTAGGTTTTGGTTGGTAGTTATCGCGTTTGGGCTAGTAGGCCTAATGATTTACTCTGCGCGCGAGGCGTTGATTATCATTGGCGCGGCGATGTTTTTGGCGCTTGCCCTCAATGGACCTGTCGCGCGCTTGGCACGAGTACTCCCAGGAAAAAGCCGCCTTGGTGGAACGGCGCTGGCCTTTACTCTCGTTATTCTCATATTGAGCGCGGTCGTTTGGTTCGTTATTCCGCCACTAGTTCAGCAATCGGCAAAGTTTGCCTCCACAATTCCGTCCATTGCCGAAAACGTCAGTACGCAGTGGCATGGTCTGCGTAACTTCATAGAGGCGAATAATTTACAGCCGCAAGTTGATGCGACGCTCGAGAACATAAAAGAACAGTCTGCTAAGTGGGCAACCGACGCAGGTTCGAACATTATAGGCAGCGTTGGCTCGGTTGCGTCGTCGTTAGTGTCCTTGTTTTTGATAATTGTTCTGTCGTTTCTTATGTTACTCGAGGGCCCTATGTGGATGGAGCGTATATGGTCTATCTATAAGGATAAGCAAAAAATGCGGGAACATAGGCGTATTACGTCCCGCGTTGCTTCGGTTATTACAGGGTATATAACGGGGCAACTGACCGTCTCGGCGATTGGTGCGCTAGCTGCCGGTTCATTCGTATTTATACTAAGCTTCATCTTCCCTATCCCTGCGAACCTGTCTATGCCAACAATCCTCCTGACATTTATCCTGTCGCTTATTCCGATGTTCGGCGCGACTCTGGCTGGCGTACTTGTGGGCGTTCTGCTGCTCTTTAATAACGCGACAGCGGCAATTATCTATGGGATATTCTTTATTGTGTATCAACAAATTGAGAATAATTTTATTTCGCCTGCTATTCAGGCAAAGAAAGTGGAGCTATCGGCACTGGTCGTGCTCGTAGCGGTGACGATTGGTATTTATGTCGGCGGTATGCTTGGTGGTGTTATTGCTATTCCAATCGCGGGTACGGTAAAAGTTTTCATTGAAGAGTACCTTCGGCGCAGGCAGCGTAGTGAAACGCATGAGTCGCAGGAAGTTATTGCGCGAGTCGAAAAAGGCAAACTGAAAAAACAGCTTGAACAAAGCGAAAAAGCTTAGTCGCTATACTGCCACACCGTGCCGCTTGGAGTGTCTTTGACGGTAATACGTAGAGCGGCAAGTTCGTCGCGTAGACGATCTGATCCTCCCCAATCTTTACTGTCACGCAGCCGCCTGCGTTCAATTAGTAACTGCTTTGCATCGTCGGAGATGTCGGGCGTGCTTTCTAGGACGTAGAGGCCTAGTAGCTCGTCGATTGTCTCGAGCAGCGCAACAAATGATGCTCGGTGAATTCTATCGATCGGCGTATTGTCAAGCTTCGAGAATTCCTGATCTATGATTGCGAGTGCTCGTGGCGTATCCAAATCATCCTCAAGGGCCTCGACGAGCGCCTGTTTTCCAGCGTAAAACTGCACGTAGTTTTCACTGGTCTTGTCCTCGTCCTGGTGAAGCGTGTCATGAATCTGATGCCGCATAGCAGCATAATTTCGCCAATTGTGGAGACGGTTATGGGCGGCCGCGAGCGTATCCCATGTGAAATTCCCCTCTGTCCGGTAGTGGCGTTCGATTACGGCAAGCTTAAAGTCCATTGCCGAGAATCCGCGAGATAGAATATCCGAGAGTGTATAGATATTACCAAGCGACTTGCTCATCTTGCGTCCGTCAACCTTTATGTGGTTGTTATGGAGCCAGAAAGCGGCAAATTGCTTACCGGTCACACTTTCAGTCTGGGCAATTTCGTTGGTATGATGCACAGGAATATGGTCAACGCCGCCGGTGTGAATGTCAATTTGGTCGCCAAGAGTCTCTCTGGCAATTACCGAGCATTCAAGGTGCCAACCAGGAAAACCTTTACCCCATGGGCTATCCCACTCCATGTCGCGCTTCGTGTCGGCCGGCGAGAATTTCCAAATGGCAAAATCGGTGATGTTTCGCTTCCCTTCAACACTTACCCGAGCGCCTGCTTCAAGTCCCTCAATATCAAGCCGCGCTAGCTTACCATAATCATCAAGTTTTGACGTATCAAAATATACGCCGTCGCCCTCGATGATATACGTAAAGCCTTTTCTTTCAAGTTCGCGCGCAAAGGCAATTTGTTGCTCAATATATTGCGTTGCCGGCGCAAGATGTTCCGGGTGAATGAGCCTGAGCACATCATATGCTTCATGGCTTGCTATTTCGCTGTATTTTTTGGCAACATCCCAAGCAGTCTTTCCCTCAGCGCGCGCCCCCTTTTCCATCTTGTCCTCGCCGGCATCATCATCACTCGTAAGATGCCCGACGTCGGTAATATTTTGCGTGCGCTCTACGGCATACCCCTCATAGCGCAGCAGACGAATCAGAATATCCCAGTAAATATACCCCGTCCAGTTACCGATGTGCGGCTGGCTATATACCGTTAGGCCGCAGGTGTAAATTTTGACGGTATCCCCTAAAGGCTTAAATGTGTCTTTCTTGCGGGTAAGGGTGTTATAGAGCTTCATGATGTTCCTTCAACGCTTTATCGGTTGCTGTTAATACTTCCTGAACGGCTTTATCGTATGCTTCATATATACGAAAACCTGCAGCGTAGGCATGGCCGCCGCCGCCAAAATAGCCGGCAATATCGGACGCGACAGGCGCGTTAGTGAGCAGTTTTCCGGTTAGTTTGCCGTCTGGGTATGTTTTGATAGCTATCGCTACTTCGACTTGCTCCACGAGCCGCATTTCGTCCAGCACAAGCACGCTCGGATTGTATTTGTCGCTGTATGCCTGTATCTCCCCAAACGGGATATGCACGAGAGCGAGCTTTCCTTCAAGATAGTACTCAATACGTTGAATGAGCGCCCCCTTGTATTCAAGGATTTCCGGTGTTTTTTTCATAAATTCGCGTCGTCGTTCCTCGATGTTCGCATTTGAAGCGCCAAGTTCAGTCAACTTTCCAGCAACAAAAAAGCTTTCAGCGGTTGAATTTTGCGTAGTCAATCCGCGGCTATCACTCATCAGGGCGACAAGTAGGTTCTCGGCCGCTTGAGCGTTAATATTCCAGCCACTTTCCACGCTCATATGATAAATAACCTGGCTTGTACTAACCGCTTGTTCGCTCACAAGGTCGTACGGAAATGTTAAAGTACTTTCAGTAATGTGGTGGTCTATGACAAGCACGGGCTTTGTTTCAAACGCGTGCCGAGCACCGTGTATTTCGAGTGTTTTGGACAGCAGAATTTCCGCGGTTGTATCGACAAGAACAATGAGGTCTGCAGATGTATTGAGTTCTGTTACTACTCTGTCCCAGCCGGATATATAGCGAAGATATTTTGGTAATTCTACCGGACAGTGGAGTTGGACGTTTTTTCCCATGTCGCCAAATATTTCTTCCAGCGCGAGAGCCGATCCAAGGCTGTCGCCATCTGGGTTTTCGGCTTGTACGATGACTATTGACGAGGCGTCTTCAATAAGGTTTTTTGCAGTTTCAAACATGTTACCAGTATACCATCACTTGCTATTTTATGCGAAGTGTGATATAATGAGGATATATGGGGTGACCTGCCCGAAACCCCCAACCGCAACAAGCCTGGGGTCTTTTTCTTTTTGTAGGGCCTGCGCTTTTGGTACTTGTTTGTGTAGTACTTGTTTGCCTGGTGCTTGTATCTTGTCACGCATACATTGCCTCCTTCTGTTTCTCTAGAAATACTTCTTTGGCAGTCTTGTAGTTAAGGACTTTACGGGGCATGTCGT
>JARKOR010000086.1 GCA_029975625.1 Nanosynbacter sp.
GCAACAACTTTTTTCAGTTTGCTTGACGGAACACGTACTTCCGTTTTACCAACCATCTTTGCATTGCGAATGCGGGTTAGAAGGTCGGCGATTGGATCTGTAGTTTGCATTGACATATTTCTAATCTCCTTTCCTTCCTACCAACTACTCTTTGTTACGCCTGGGATTTCGCCCTTGGCTGCTTTTTCTCGGAAATTGATGCGGTTCAGGCCAAACTTACGCATATAAGCACGTGGACGACCGCTCAGGTTATCGCGATTTTTGTGCCTTGACGGGCTTGAGTTGCGCGGTAATTTCTGCAAACCTTCTTGATCGCCAAGTTCTTTGAGCTCGGCGCGCTTGTCAGCATATTTCGCAATCAGCGCAAGACGTTTTTTATCGCGTGCAATCATAGATTTCTTTGCCATTACTTCACGCCTCCCTTCTTTTCGAACGGCATACCGAATTTCTCAAGAAGTGCTCGAGACTGATCGCGGTGCTCGCTCTTTATTACGAACGTAACTTGCATGCCATGAATGACTTGAGTTTCCTCAAACGTTAGCTCTGGGAAAATCGACTGGTCGGTAATGCCAAGATTGTAATTGCCGCCTTTGTCGAACTTTGCCGATACTCCGTGGAAGTCGCGTACGCGCGGTAGGGCGATATTGATGAGCCTATCCATAAACTCATACATGCGAGCCCCGCGAAGCGTTACGCTAATTCCAACGCGGTTCATGCCCGCGCGAATCTTAAATGTCGCGATTGATTTCTTTGCCATACGGTCAACCGGGTATTGACCAGTGACCTTTTCAAGGGTGTTTCGTACTACTTCGTAATGACGCTTGTCATCCTTGTTTTTGCCGATACCGACGCTCACAACAATCTTCTCTAGTTTTGGTACCTGATGTACGTTCGCTAGACCCAATTCGGTCTGGAGTTCCTTGCGGTATGTACCCTGGTACAAGGCTTTCAGACGAGGAGCTGGCACGGCTGTAACTACAGCTGCTTTTTTCTCTGCCATTATTTAATCTCCTTATTATTCACCTGACGAGCAACGCGGGTCTTGCTGCCCTCGGTGTTTTTTACTAATCCAACGCGGCTTGTTTTGCCGGTCTTTTCGTCGACCACAAGAGCAACTTTGCTGATATCCATAGGTACATGAATATCTTTCTTGCCGCCTCGTGGGTTGACCTGGCTTGGACGAACATGTCGGTGGCCAACACCAACACCTTCAATCAGAACGGTTGCCTTTTTTGTATCGACTGCTAAAACTTTGCCGGTCGTGCCCTTGTTCCTGCCAGTCATAACTTTCACGGTGTCATCTTTATGAATTCGTGCCATTAGAGTACCTCCGGAGCCAAGCTGATAATCTTGTTGTAGCCCAGGTCGCGTAGTTCACGCGGTACAGGCCCAAAGACACGCGTTGCTTTTGGCTGCTTGTCATCACCGATGATAACAACGGCATTGTCATCGAAAGCGATTGTCGAACCATCTTTTCGATGAATTTGATCGCGAGTACGGACGACGACAGCCTTGACGACAGATTTTTTCTTGACGTTGCCCGTTGGGCTTGCGTCCTTGACCGAGCAGACAATGATGTCGCCTACTCGAGCGTATCGGCGCTTGGTGCCGCCAAGTACGCGGATGCAAAGGACAGATTTCGCGCCAGAGTTATCGGCAACCTTCAAGCGTGTTTCCTGCTGAATCATGCCTTTTCCTCCTCTTCGATGGTCTCGTCCTTGAGTTCAATTGAACCACGTGATCTCTCGACAATCTTGTCGAGCTCAAAGGTCTTCGTCTTTGAGATTGGCCGTGTTTCAACGATTATTACCTTGTCGCCCTCACCCGCCTGATTGTCCTCATCGTGCGCGGTATATTTACGCGTCACCGTGTACTGTTTGCCGTACAGAGGATGAGTCTCACGCGATGTTACCGTCACGGTAATGGTCTTATCGCGTTTTGCGGAAGTGACGACACCGGTCAGTGTTCGTTTAGCCATTACTTTTCCTTTCGTTAATTTGCGTCATCAGACGAGCGATGTCTTTGCGATATGCAGTGATTGCTCGCGGATTTACTAATTCTCCAGCCTTATTCGCGCGTTTTGCTTCCAAAAGATCGTTTCGTTTTGCTCGGAGTTCTTGCTCCAGCTCTTCGATTGACTTTATGGTAACCGCTTCTTTGGCTGCTTTCTTTGCTACTTCTTTAGCCATAATTACGCTTCCTCCCGAATAATAAACTTCGTTTTCACTGGAAGCTTATGGCTGGCTAGGCGCATTGCCTCGCGCGCGGTCTCTTCAGATACGCCTTTCATTTCAAAAAGGACGGTACCAGCTTTGACTTTTGCTACAAAGAACTCCGGATTTCCCTTACCCATGCCCATCTTAAGGCCGACTGGCTTGCGGGTGACAGGTGTATGTGGGAAAATACGAATCCAAATCTTACCGCCACGCTTGATGTAGCGGGTCATCGCCTGACGCGCAGACTCGATTTGACGTGAGTTAATGCGCTCATTTGACTGACTCTGCAGAGCGTAGTCGCCAAATGCGATATAGTTGCCTCGGGTGGCGTTGCCTCGGTTTTTACCGACGCGGACTTTACGATATTTAGTCTTCTTTGGTAATAACATACGTCCTAGCTCCTTTCACCCTTATAGATCCAGACCTTTACCCCAATAACACCTGAAGGTGTCTGGGCGCGAGCTGTATGAAAGTCAATATCTGCACGAAGTGTGTGAAGTGGCACGGAGCCCTCAATCACCTTTTCGCGACGCGCCATCTCAGCGCCGTTCAAACGACCGGCAACCTCGATACGGATACCCTTAGCTCCAGCCGCCATCGTATTCTGAGCGGTCATTTTAGTTGCCCGACGGAAATTAATACGACGCTCAAGCTGACGAGCTATATTTTCAGCAACCAGTTTGGCTGCGAGCTCTGGACGACGTACTTCCTCAATGTTAATACGCACAGCTTGCCCGGTAATTTTCTCTATTTCTTTCTTTAATTCATTTACGCCTGCGCCACCACGACCGATAACGACACCCGCCTTTGCGGTATGAATTGTTACGGTAATAAGGTTAGCGCTTCGCTCAATCTCAATCTGATTGATCGTTGGGCGTGCCGCGAACTTCTTCTCGATTAGTTCGCGAATCTCATGGTCTTCCGCGATTGCTTTCGCAAACTCCTTCTTATTGGCCATAAACCAACGAGAGCTCCAGTTCTTGTGAACCTGCAGGCGGAAGTTAATTGGGTTAACTTTCTGACCCATTTACTTTTCCTCCTTTACCGGCTTTTCAGCCTTCTTTTCACTCTTTTCAGTAGTCGTTGGCTTCTTTGCGGGAGCTTTCTTTGGCTTTTCAGCCCCAGTTACGACGACCAAAATATTTGACGTTTTCTTCTGGAATGGCAATGCGCGACCACGTGAAGCAGGCTTGTATCGCTTTAGGCGAGTTCCTGTCGTGACCGATAGCGTGCTGATAACCAGCGTGTTGCCATCGAGTCCGTGGTTGTTTATTGCATTGGCGCGTGCGCTTTCGATAGCCTTTTTTACAGGCTGGCTTGCGCGGCGTGGCACGTGTTCCAGAATAACCAGTGCATCGGCAACCGTTCGGCCGCGCACCAGTGCTGCTACTAGGCTGACCTTGCGCGGGGCTTGGTCGACACCTTTGGCATAGGCGCGAACAGAATAAGTTACATCACTCATGACTACTTCTTATCCTTTCCACCGTGCTTTCGGAACTTCCTCGTTGGGCTAAACTCACCGAGCTTGTGTCCAACCATATTTTCTGTAATAAGCACAGGTACGTGCATGCGGCCGTTGTGAACGGCAATCGTGCGTCCCACCATCTCTGGTGTAATCGTGCTTGCGCGTGCCCATGTCTTGATGACAGTGCGATCATTGAGGTCTAGAGCTGCTACCTTCTTGGCAAGCTTGACATCAACGAACGGACCTTTCTTTAGAGAACGACTCATCGTGATTTACCTCTTCCTCTTCGCATCATGGCGAGTGCGTACGATTAATTTATTTGAGCCCTTGCGGCGCCTCGTGCGGTAGCCCAATGTGAGCTGACCCCAAGGCGTGCGAGGCGGCTTGCCGGAACCGTGTCGACCGCCGTCACCACCACCATGCGGGTGATCTGCGGCGTTCATGACAACACCGCGAACTGTTGGTCGAATACCTTTACGGCGCTTGCGTCCGGCTGAACCAACTTTAACGTTCTGGTGCTGTACGTTTCCAACCACACCGATTGATGCGGTGGCTTCCAGGCGAACCTTGCGAACTTCACCGGATGGCAGCTTAATCGTCGCATAGTTTCCTTCTTTGGCCATCAGCTGCGCCTTAGTTCCGGCACTTCTAACCATCTGGGCGCCCTTACCTGCGGTAAGTTCAATGGCGTAAATCATAGTACCGACAGGAATCGCGGAAAGCGGGAGGCGATTTGAGGCCTCAATCGCGACAGATTCACCTGTCTGAATAACCTTGCCCTTTGTCATGGACGTGTCAGCCAAGATGTAGTGATACAAGCCGTACTGATCCTTGACCCGTGCAATACGCGCGGAACGGTTTGGATCGTACTCAATCTCCTCGATTGTCAAAGTTAGGCCTGTTGGCAAATTGTGGTTAATGAGTCGATAGTGTCGGCGCACACCGCCACCGCGGTGACGTGTTGTGATGCGGCCTTGGTTATTACGTCCGGCCTGCTGCTTCTTCGCTTTAATCAAGCTCTTTAGCGGTTTCTTAGTCGTAATATCGGATAGATCCTGCGATGTCATACCGCGACGAGCAGGAGTTGTTGGATTATAAGGTGTTACTGCCATTATTTTTTCTCCTCCGCTTGCTCTTCAACGTCAAACACCTTGATGCTATCACCATCTTTAAGCGTCACATATGCCTTCTTGACGTCTTTCCTCGTAGTCGTGCCGGGATAGCGGCGCTTGCCCCGAGAAAAACGTACTGATTTGCCATCTTGAACGAGCGTCTTAATCCCTGTCACCGTTACGTCAAATTGTGATTCAACGGCTGCTCGGATGTCGTTCTTATTGGCATCTAGCGGTGCTTGGAACACATAGACATTCTTTGTGCTCGACACATACGCTTTTTCGCTCATAATAGGAGTAATTTGTATTAGTTTCATTACGCGTTCTCCTCCCCGAGCCATTCAGTCAACGCAGGCAACGCCGCTGGCGACATGACAATAGTGTCAGCGTTCAAAATATGATACACGCTCAGGTATACGGCGCGAATAACCAGAATATTCTGAATGTTATTGGTCGCGCGCATTAGCTCTGGCGACTTTTCGTCGACTACAACAAGAATACGTCGCTCAAGCTTATTGTCTTCAAGGAACTTCGCGACTTCAGCGGTTTTGCCCGTGGTCTTGATGTCCTTGATGACGATTTTCTTCGCTTCGTTAGCCAGTGTTAGTGCTTGACGCACAGCAACCCGCTTTGCTGTTTTTGATAGTTTCTTTGTATAGTTTTCATTGCCGCGAGGACCGAAAACAACACCACCACCGCGCCAAATTGGGTTTCTGGATGAACCAAATCGAGCTCGACCCGTACCCTTCTGCCGCCATGGCTTCTTACCGCCACCGCGGACTTCACCGCGCTGTTTGGTAGTTGCGCTTGCAAGGCGAGCGTTCGCCAAGTAGCTATCGTACGCTAATTTCAACAGTTCGTGATTATTCACTTCAACCGCAAAAATATCCTTTGGAAGTTTTGTTGTTTCAGCCATTACGCGTTACCTCCCAAAATTACCAGTCCCTTACGAGGACCAGGGACAGCGCCCTTGACACCGATCAGATTTGTCTCTGGATCGACATAAGCGACCTCGAGATTCTTCACAGTGACGCGCTCTGCGCCCATTCGTCCAGCCATCCGCTTGCCCTTAAAGACCTTTTGCGGATACATTGACCCGATAGAACCTGGCTTACGTACGTCGCCATTTCCACCATGAGTCTTTTTGCTGGTATTAAAGTTGTGTCGTTTGACGGTTCCAGCAAAACCTTTACCTTTGCTGATACCCGTTGCGTCTACCATGTCGCCAACTGCGAACACGGAGACGTCTAATTCTTCACCGACTTTCACTTCAGGTAATTCGTCTACACGAATTTCTCGAAGATACTTCGGTGTCACTTTGGCCGGTTTCACATGACCAGCAACGGCCTTGCTCAGGTTCTTACCCGCTCCATAAGCTACCTGCACCGCGTTGTAGCCGTCTGTTTCAACGGTCTTCACCTGAGTTACGGTGACAGGGCCGGCCTGAATAAGCGTCACAGGAACTGCGCGCCCATCCTCAGCCAAGAGCTGGGTCATACCAAGTTTGGTACCGAGAAGTGTTTTCACTTTGCCTCACTCCCACTTAAATACTCCTGATGACGTGTGGTTTCTGGGCTTCCAGACCTACTCATTCATCAAGGAGAACAGATTAATATTACGCGTAATGTAAATTACC
>JARKOR010000099.1 GCA_029975625.1 Nanosynbacter sp.
CGCTCGAACAGAAGATCGTACTTGAGAGGGTCAAGATCGGTGATGTTCAGCGCGTATGCAATAATCGATCCGGCC
This sequence comes from Nanosynbacter sp., assembly GCA_029975625.1. GTDB lineage: Bacteria > Patescibacteriota > Saccharimonadia > Saccharimonadales > Saccharimonadaceae > Nanosynbacter. The sequence continues at coordinate 76 of JARKOR010000099.1, forward strand.
GCCGAACCACGACCCGGCCCAAAGATAATTCCTTGGTTTTTACCCCAGTTAATAAAGTCCTGGACAATCAAAAAGTAGCCGTTATACCCCATGTTATCGAGCACCGCCAGCTCCATATCGAGCCGCTCTAACTGTTCTGGGGCGAGTTTTTTGCGAATATCCTCGTTCGACATTGAGTCAAGTTGCTTCTCGGGAAGTCCCGCGTATCGACGTCCCATTCCTCGATACACTAAGTGGTCCAGATACTCTTTTTCCGACTCGCCATTTGGCGTTGGGAATTTTGGAATTAAAATTCCTCCAAGATCAATCTCCAAATTACACCGATCAGCAACCTCTTTCGTCGTCCTAACCGTGTCCGGATGCTCCGCGCCCCACCGGGCAATAACATCCTTGGGGTCGGTCACGTGCAAATGGAAATCCGTCAGAGTCATGCGTTTTTCATCGGACAAATACGCCCCGGTACCGACGCAAAGCAAGATTTCGTGCACTTCCTGGTCTTCGGCGTTCACGTAGTGCGCATCGCTCGTAACCACTGTTTTAATGTCAAGTTCCTCAGCTAGCTGAAAAAGATAATTGTTGACTTTATTTTGCAGCTCGAGCTCCTGGTGATCTTGAATCTCCAAATAATAGCGATCTCCAAACACCGACTTATACCACTCGGCCACCTTTTTCGCCCCTTCGTAATCGTCTCGCTGCAAGGGGTCGCTTACCTCACCACCCAAGCAAGCGCTCAGAGCAATAACGCCCTCATTGTATTGCTCTAGAAGTTCGTGATCAACCCGAGGTTTATAGTACATGCCCTCAAGATTGGCAAGAGTGCTCAGTTTCATGATGTTCTGGAAACCCTTATGGTTCATGGCCAGTAAAACAAGGTGATGCCGCGCCTTGTCCTTGGCAGGGTCGCGGTCGTGGCGAGACCGAGCCGCGACATAGGTTTCAATACCGATGATTGGTTTAATGCCAGCCGCTTTGGCTGCCTTGTAAAAATCAATCGCTCCGCTAAGAGTCCCGTGGTCGGTAATCGCGCACGCTTCCATGCCGAGTTCCTTCACCCTAGCTACAAGATCGGGAATTTTCGTGAGACCATCAAGCAAGCTGTGGTGAGTGTGATTATGGAGATGCACGTAATCCGATGGTTGCAAAACCACCCCTGTTGATGCGTTCCCCTTACTCTTAT
>JARKOR010000115.1 GCA_029975625.1 Nanosynbacter sp.
GCCCCGCACGTCGCCGGGCTGCACAAAGCGGCCTGCCGTCGGGTTGGTCTGTGTAATCAGAAATGCGCTGCTGGACATGACGTTTCCGCCCAATTGATTGTAGACTCGCTCCTCACATTTGTCAAACGCTCAGAGGGCACACGAGTGCGCCCATCTGCCCCCGCACCGTGGACTGCCGAATATCAGAACGCCTGTTGGGACTAGCAAAAAGCTCATGGCCCTGGAGTCGCTTCTTCCAATTCAGCAAAGCACTCTCCTACTTCTCGGTCAATGGCAGCCATCCCTGCAGAAAAATCCTCCAGGCTGTATGTATCGGCGTCAATGGAGAGATTTAAATCAACAAGATAGTTCCCATAACGTGCTACGTATATGCAACTCTTTTCACCAAGTACATATCCACACCTATAATCGAAATCATCTGCCAAAACGCTTTCAAACGACAAATCAACAGGTTTGCTCCAGGAGTGGCCGATTTCACCTTCCTCAAAAACAAACGCCACATAACTTTCATATGCGCCTTGAATATTTCGATCAAAGTGCCTGATAACAAAAGTCAATCCGGCAGGTGTAAAATCGTTTATTGCCGAATTCGCAGGCTCATCGGGCATTGGTACAAGCGGTTCACCTTCTTCCACGGCACCAACGTCTTCTTTCGAAATCAACATGTTCTGCGCCAAACATTCTTCTGGCAGTTGGGGCGTTTTGGAAACACACCCTGTCAGGATGGCTTGAAACAGAACAATGCTTACAAGCAAAATCCAACGCTTGTTCATTTTGCGCATTTTCCTTCATCTCCATTATAAAATTTATCTGCTTCATACAGATCAGTCGCGGGCGCATACGCTGGCATTGAGACATGGTTTAGCTTATCTCGATCTGGAAATGACCGCAGCGCGGTTACCAACCCCAGTTCTGTCAAAACACCATCATCATAATAATTGTCATATAGATATATCCCAAATTCGACTGCGTAATAGTCATCGGGCGTATCATACATATAAGTTTTCAAAGGGCCTATTTCATCCCCGCATCTCTGATGATCTCCATACTGAGCCACACCAGCACCAGCATGCAGTATTTTTGAAGTATATCCCGCTTCTCTTCCATAAAATCCGTAAAGCATGTTGCCAACCGTCGAATATTCATATGCTTGGCCATCTAGAATTATTATTTTAGAATGCAAAGTCGCACTTATTTGGTCTTTAACATCGTACTTCTTGCCATCCCCAACATAGCTCTTGAATAAAAACATGTTCCCCACGGTGATTATCCCCGCCAAAGCTGGGCTTATCAAAGCCGTCACAACAAAAGCATGATTGTTATCGCGGATGAATTGCATTTCTGGCGAATTGGCACTATCGATAGCAGCAGCCACCAACCATCTGGTCAGATCTCGTCGGTCGCGGGGAGAGCCCACTTCATCGTCACGATCCATATGCCCGGTAGGATCAATCCTACCGGTTGGATTGTTTCTCACATACGCATACCGATCCCAGCCCCGCACATCGCCGGGCGGCACAAAGCGGCCCCGCTCACCATCCGTTACCATCACTGTTACCTTCACAATCGCAAACACCTGCCCGAATAGGATATTTCACACAAAAAGTTGCGCTACAACACATCTTCTTCACAAAAACAGACAGCTCCATTCTTGATCCGAGACTTCCACATCGTCAAACGCAATCCAACCAAGTCGTCTCATTGACAGCCCAACCTTTATCACTTATCAACAATGCGAAAGCTCTCAATCATCGTGTCAAAAACCTCTTCCACCTCGG
>JARKOR010000212.1 GCA_029975625.1 Nanosynbacter sp.
GAAATGATAGTTGTGCCTCCGTTGCCATAGACGACCTGAGAGGACGAGCCGAATCTATCGACGAACACGTGCTTCCAGATTGGTGTCTTCCCCGGGGCTACGCCGAAAACGTATGGAATATGGAGCGTTGCCACAGTGAAGCTCTCGTCGCCAAGTGCAAAAGCCCGATTTGTCTGGTCGACTCGCGCCTTAATATACGGGTGCCGCTCAAGGGAACCAGCCTTGACACCGCATAGCCCATGATTATTTATATACGAAAAATACGAACCAAATAGTATAGCTTTTTGTATACCCTGGGATTTAGCGATTCGCAGAACTCGCTCCGTTCGCTCAACGAGTTGCGTTTGGAAAAACTCCGTGGCGGATACGCCGGGCGCTAATTCTATCCTGTCATCCGGACCTGCTGCGTAAACTAGCGCATCATGGCCGATAAGTAGTGCACTTAATTGCTCGTCACTTAGCTCGTCAATATTTGCACGAACGACCTGAGTGCTTGTCGATAATTCCTCATCAATCTCCTCGTTTGGTAACGCAAGAGCCGTTACGCTTGCGCCTCGCTTCGTTAATTCTAAGCTGGCATGATACCCTAAAAAGCCCGCCCCTCCTACAATAAAAACTTTCTGATACTTCATATATTTATTGTAGCACGGCGGAGGAGAGATTACATAAAATGTCTTATTTGGTGCGGGTAGAGAGAGTCGAACTCTCGTTTCTACCTTGGGAAGGTAGCATAATAGCCGTTATACGATACCCGCAAGATGTTGCTATTGTAGGGCATTTTTAGCGAGAGAGCAATACCCCATCTTTTCATTATAGCATACTGCTTATATATTGTCAATGTTTGCGCGAAAGATAAGTTCACGGTACAATAAAGCTAGTATTAACCAAAGGAGGTGCGAGTATGGAACAGATGAGTTTTCTAGGCTGGATTATCATTGGTGGTCTGGCGGGGTGGATCGCGTCAAAATTCATGGGCACAGACAAGGATCAAGGCGTTGTCGCTAATATCATTGTCGGTGTAATTGGCGCATTTATCGGTGGATTTGTCATAAATCTCATCGGTGGGCAAGGCCTAACTGGGTTTAGTGTCTGGAGCTTTGTCGTTGCGCTAATTGGCTCAGTCATCTTACTTTGGATTCTTAAAGCGATACGCAAGTAGCCCCAGTAGAAATAAAGCCGCCCTCATACCTAGTAGTAGGGGCGGTTTTATTTTTGGATAAACTTATTTCTTCAAGTTATCACCAATAGTTTTGACTGCCTCGAGTAGCTCAACAGGGAAGAGGATGGTTGTCTTTTGGCTTGGCTCAGTGCTAATGCGTTCAACCGTGTTGAGCGTGCGGAGGTTAATTGCCCCAGGGGTACTAGCAATAATTCGCGCCGCCTCCGCCAACGTTTCAGCGGCAGCTCGTTCGCCCTCAGCATTAATAATATTGCTTCGACGCTCTCGCTCGGCTTCGGCTTGCTTGGCCATGGCTCGCTTCATGTCACTCGGTAATTCAATGTTCTGGATTTTAACCGCCTCGACATCAATACCCCACTGGTCGGTTTGTTTGTCGACGATTTCTTTGATTTGTTGGCTAATTTCCTCGCGCTTGGACAAAAGGTCATCCAGCTCAAAGTTACCCGTAACATCACGAAGGGCTGCTTGGGCGAACTGACTGGTCGCATAGACATAATTTGTTGTTTCGAGCACCGCTTTTGGCGAATCAATGACACGAAAATACACAATCGCGTCCACTCCCGCGGTGACGTTATCTTTAGTGATAATTTCCTGTTTCGGCACGTCAATCGGCGTTGAACGCACGTCTACGCGCAGGAGTTTTTGAAAAATAGGCACGACAATCCGCAGCCCTGGGTCGCGTACGCCCGTAAACCGTCCAAGCGTCAGAACGACACCTCGCTCGTATTGATTGATAACCTTGATTCCTGACAAGATAAAAAT